>JAILMB010000051.1 GCA_024692825.1 Lachnospiraceae bacterium
GCTTTCTATTAAAAAACCCGACGGGTACTGCCCTGTTTCCAAAATTTTGGTACATTGCATTCCTGTCGGGATTTTTGTTTGTATTATTTTTTGAAGTAATCATCCACACCGTTGGCAATGCCCTCTGCCATGGTTTCTTGATTGGCACTGTTAGCCATATACACATCCTCGGAAGGATTTGTCATAAATCCAAGTTCAATCAAAGTAACTGGTATGGTACTCCAGTTTGTTCCGGTTAAATCATCTCTTGCGGAAAGGCCACGGTATTTAATACCGGTGCTTTCACAATATCTGCCCAACACACATTCAGAAAGAGTTTTACTCTTCGCAGATAAATTTCCCACATAAGGATTGGAAGAAGAAGGATATAGCGCCGTTGCACCTCTTGCACTAGAGGAGCCAGCTCCATCTGCATGAATTCGAATTGCAATATCGCAGGATTCATTTAACTTCTCCGCTCTCTCTTTATTTGTAATATTTACATCGTGAGATTCTCTTGTCATCACAACTTTATAGCCACGATTTTCCAATTCCTTTTTCAACTTAAGAGAAACCTGTAGTGTCAGTTCATATTCTTTTAAGCCGGAACTGTTTCCATAGGTTCCACCAGCCACCTTTGTCTTCATGGTGGAAGACCCCGGTCCTACCGGTTCTGTTCCTGTGTTTGCAGATTTCTGATGTCCCGGATCAATTCCAATCACAGCCTTTGGCGTAATCTTTACTTTAAAAGTGACCTTTTCTGTTCCTAAGGCAGCACTCACCTTTACAGAGCCACATTTTTTTGCTGTAAACACACCTTTTTTAGAAATCTTTGCCAGTTTCTTATTGGATACAGACCAGGTAACTCCAGTCTTATTTACTTTGAATTTATATGTTTTCCCAGCCTTTATTTTCTTCTTGGTTTTTGTAAACTGTAAGGCAGTTAAATTTTCTTCAATGCTTGAAAAATCTGAAATGGTCCCATAAGATGCTGGTTCAACCTTTGTCATAGCCTCTGTTGTAGCGTTTCCTCCAAAAAGTGTAACAAACATACAAACTGCTAACACCAGGGCTGGCATTATTTTCCATTTTTTCATATTCATCCTCTATATCCTTATTGTTTGATTACCTTATTAAATTCATAAGGAGTATTCTGATATACGTAGTAATTCAAAAAGTTCGTATACAACGTATTGGCATGACTTCTCCACTGAAGCATTGGTTTTTGCGTTGGATCATCATCGGGATAATAGTTCTTTGGCAAATCAACATAGTCTAAGCCCTTTGCCATATCACGCTTATACTCCTTATCTAAGGTGTAGCGATCATACTCCGGATGACCCATGCAATAAATTTCACTGCCGTCTTCCTTCATACAAAGTAACAGTCCGGCCTCTTCAGACTCTGCCAAAATCACCATATCTTTAATCTTTCGAACATCATCAATATCCACCTCTGTATTTCGGCTGTGAGGAACGTCAAAGTAATCGTCAAAGCCTCGAACCAAAGGCACCTTACGATGCTGAACCTTATGAGAAAAGACACCAAAAACCTTCTTATCAAGAATATGTTTTTTCACTCCATAATGATGGTATAAACCAGCTTGGGCACCCCAACATAAATACATAGTAGAGGTAACATTGGTTTTTGCCCAATCCATAATGGCGCAAACTTCATCCCAGTAATCCACTTCCTCAAATTCCATTAACTCCACTGGAGCACCTGTAATAATAAGACCATCGTAGTTGTTGTCCTTCACATCTGAAAAAGTCTGATAAAAGTTGTTTAAATGGCTCTTTGAGGTATGGGTAGCTTCATGAGACTCCACTGCCATAAAAGTCATATTACACTGCAATGGTGTATTTGAAAGCATACGTAAAATCTGAAGCTCCGTATCCTCTTTTAGAGGCATAAGATTTAAAATAGCAATCTCCAAAGGACGAATATCCTGATGCATGGCGCGATCTTCATCCATTACAAAGATGTTCTCTTTTTCTTCCAGTATAGAATATGCAGGTAAATCCCGCTGTGTGCGAATCGGCATTATTCCTCCTCCTTTTTTGTCATATTTATAAGTTCCTCTTCGGAAAGTATGGTGATTCCAAGTGCAGTTGCCTTATCCAGTTTAGAACCGGCTGCTTCTCCAGCCACCAGATAGTCTGTTTTTTTCGAAACAGATCCTGTTACCTTTCCACCATTTGATTCGATGAAGCTTTGTGCATCTTTTCTTCCCATAGTTGGAAGGGTACCTGTAATTACAAAGGTTTTTCCAGAAAATACATCAGAAGCCAGAGTTTCTGTTTCTTTTTCCAGATTCACTCCATATTCCTTTAGTCTCTGTAAAATCTCCCGGTTTGCAGGTTCATGGAAGTAGGTAAAAATACAATTTGCTGTAATCTCTCCAATATCCTCCACCCGGGTCATTTCTTCCACCGAAGCATCGGCGATTTTTTCTATAGATCCAAAATGAATCAAAAGAGACTTTGCCGCAGACTTTCCAACGTTTGGAATACCAAAACCTGTAAACAATCGATCTGCATCTTTTTGCTTTGCTTCTTCAATGACTGATAATAACTTATCTGTATTTTTTTCTTTTCCGATAATTCCAAGTTCAATTAACTCTTCTCGATGATTCTTTAATAAGAATACATCTGCAATATCCTTAATATAGCCCTTTCGAACTAACTCTTCAATGTATACCGTTCCAAATCCCTTTAAATCCATAGCATCTCGACTGGCAAAATTGATAATATTTCGCTCTAACTGTGCCGGACAAGAAGCTGACGTACACTTTATATCAGCGGTATTTTCTTCTCGAATCGTCTTACTTCCACAAACCGGACAAGTCTCAGGTATATGGAAGGTCACCGTATCAATAGGTCGCTTTTCCTTCACTACCGCCTTTATTTTTGGAATAATCTCACCGGATTTATAAACGACAACCGTATCCCCGATGCCCACTCCTAAATCATCAATAAAATCCTGATTGTGTAAGGTTGCTCTGGAAACTGTAGTTCCACAAAGTCGAATGGGTTCAAACACAGCCGTTGGATTGATTCTTCCAGTTCTACCAACAGAGAGTTCAATATCCAAAATCTTTGTTTCCTTCTCCTCTGGTGGGTACTTATAAGCCACTGCCCATCTTGGCACTTTTGCAGTATTTCCCAAAAATTCTCTGTCTCTATAGGAATTGATCTTTACAACAGCCCCATCAATGTCATAGGTAAGGTTGCCACGGTTTTCTCCTATAAAGGATATGGCATCCCATACCTCTTCAAAGTTATGGCAGAGTTTATAGTTTTCAATTACGGTAATGCCCTGAGACTTCATATATTCATAGGCCTCTGTATGGGTCGAAAACTCTCTTCCTCTTACCTGTTGAAGATTAAAAATAAAAAGTGAAAGCTTGCGTTCTTTTACCACAGAAGAATCCAACTGGCGAAGTGTTCCTGCTGCGCAGTTTCTTGGATTGGCAAAAATCTTTTTTCCAAGCATTTCCTGTCGCTCATTTACCTCATCGAAGTCCTTGTTTTTCATATAGACTTCTCCACGGATTTCTAAATACTCCGGTCCATCTGACAAGTGTTGCACCACATCATCAATGACTCTTGCATTTTCCGTTACATCTTCTCCAAATTCGATTCCATCCCCTCGGGTCTCTGCTAAAACAAGATCCCCGTTTTCATAGCGAAGAGACATGGATAGACCATCGATTTTATACTCTACAACAAACTCAGGATGATCTAGCTTTTCTTCCATTTCCCGGACAAAGTCCTCGACTTCTTCCTTTGAAAACACGTCCTGCAATGAAAGCATTGGAACATTATGGCGAACTAAAACACCGGCTTCCCTCTTTGCCTTTCCTCCCACATGTTGGGTAGGCGAAGAACTTTCTACCAATTGAGGAAACTGCTTTTCTAAAGCCTTTAGATCCCGCATCATCATGTCATACTCGTAATCTGTGATTTCCGGCGCATCTTCGTTGTAGTATCGATTGCTGTGATACTCAAGCGTTTTACGAAGCTCTTCTATTTTTTTCTTTGCCTCATTTATATCCATTTCATACCCCTACTTATAACAACTGATTTTTCAAACTGCGAATTTCTTCTTTTGAAAGGGTTCGATACTTTCCTTCTGCAATTCCATCTAAGGTAAAATCCATAATACGAACACGTTTCAAATCCCTTACATGATAATCAAGCTCTCTACACATTCGGCGAATCTGACGGTTCAGCCCCTGTGTTAAAACAATAGAAAAAATCTTATCATCTATTTTTTTTACCTTACAAGGCGCTGTAGTTTTATCCAACTCAGACAAATAGACCCCGGATTGCATATGCATCATAAACTGTCCTGTAATTGGTTTATTCACTCGAACAATATATTCCTTTTCGTGATAGTTCGATGCTTTTAAAATCTCATTGGTTAAATCTCCCTGATTGGTAAGAATTAAAAGTCCATGGGAGTCTTTATCCAATCGGCCAACCGGGTATATTCTCAAAGGATAATTGATGTAATCAATGACATTATCCTTTTCTCTTTTTTCCGCTGTACAAACGATTCCTCTCGGTTTATGAAATAACAAAACCACTTCTTTTTCTTCTACAAAAACAGGTTTGTCATCCACACAAACTTCCTGGCCTGCTCTCACCTTAGAGCCCATCATAGCAACTTCTCCATCAATGGTAACTCTTCCTTCGGAAACAAGTCTATCTCCTTCTCTTCGAGAGCACACGCCTGCTTCTGATAAATATTTATTAATACGAATTTCTTTTTCTTCCATATATAAATCTTTCTATAAAAAAACAAGAGAGTCTTCCAATGGAAAACTCTCTCGTAAGCATTTAAATTATTGAGCAACTAAATACTCAGACTTAATATAGCCTTCCTTACCGTTATAGCTTACTTTTGTCCAACCTTCTTCATACTGCATGATAATCTCTACAGATTCTCCTGCATAAGCTACTGCAACCTTAGAAGCAGTCTCGCTCATGCTCTCACGAACGTTTACTGTTGTAGATAATGTAATGGTTTCACCTGCAGATAAATATCCTTCTGTAGTTGTTGCTTCCGTTGTTTCTTCTGTCTCAGTCGTCTCTTCTGTAGTCTCAGTAGCATCTGTTGATTCTACCTTCTCTAAGAATTCGGTCTTAATGTAACCTTCGCTATCGTTATAAGATACTAA
>JAILMB010000098.1 GCA_024692825.1 Lachnospiraceae bacterium
TTGCAATGGCATTGGTTAAGTTTCTAGCAATGCCGTTTGCAGTCTCTCCATTTTCTTGAACAATACCAAGCGTCTCTTCTGCTTTTTCAATAAATGCATTTCCTCGTCGAACTGCTACAATGAGTGCTACGGATTCAAATATTAAAATCGCTACTTTTGTAAGAGCCCCTGCCACGGTATACTCTGTTCCATCAATAATCCATGGAAAAACAATCGCGCAAAGCAATCCATCTGCCCCCATTACAATAATGAAGTATTTCACATATTTTTCTTCAAAATAGATGGCCATTAAAGCCACAAATAAGTAGTTCGCTAAGAAGGATACGGCATTCCCCCCTAAAACATAGGAATAAGCTGTAGTAGCTAAGGCCGGTGCCAAAATCATAACCATGGCCTTTTTTAAATCATCCTTTACAAATTTATAACCAATTGTAGCAACAACGCCGGCGATCAGAAGTACCACGCATCCATTGAGCGCAGATAATAAATTCCCTCCGGAAGCAAAGACACTAAGTGCCATCATTACTACTACCCCAATCCAGATAATCGTCAAATTGTTCTTATGTAATTTTTGAATATCCATTCCCGTACCATCCTCCTGTATTAAACTTATATGTATTTTCGGATATTTGTATTATATCATAGCTATGTCCACAAATGTGAAAAAAAGAAAAAACTTGAAAAAACGGGAATTTTTTGTACAATAGGGGTGTTGCCTATTAGCAAAAAATATAGATTTAAATACATTAAAGAAAGGATGTCTGTCATGATTCAAGCTAGTAACGTCACCCTTCGATTAGGAAAAAAAGCTTTATTTGAAGAAGTTAATATCAAGTTTACCGAAGGAAACTGCTACGGTTTAATCGGTGCCAACGGTGCCGGAAAATCTACCTTTTTAAAAATTTTATCCGGAGTATTGGAACCTACCAACGGAGAAGTAATTATCACTCCCGGTCAGCGTTTATCCGTATTGGAACAGGATCACTTCAAATACGATGCTTATACCGTATTAGATACTGTTATTATGGGTAACCAGCGCCTTTATGACATCATGAAGGAAAAGGATGCTATTTATATGAAAGAAGACTTTTCCGATGAAGATGGTGTTCGTGCTGCTGAGTTAGAATCCGAGTTTGCAGAGATGGACGGTTGGAATGCCGAAAGCGATGCTGCTACCTTATTAAATGGTTTGGGTGTTCCTACAGAAGACCACTACACTCTTATGGGTGATTTAGATGGTGCAAAGAAGGTCAAGGTCTTATTAGCCCGTGCCCTTTTTGGTAACCCTGATATCCTGTTATTAGATGAGCCTACAAACCACTTGGATTTGGATGCCATTGGTTGGTTGGAAGAATTCTTAATTAATTTTGACAACACCGTTATTGTTGTTTCCCATGACAGATACTTTTTAAATAAAGTATGTACACATACGGCTGATATTGATTATGGTAAGATTCAGCTTTACGCTGGTAACTACGACTTCTGGTACGAGTCTTCACAGTTAATTATGAAGCAGCGTAAAGAAGCAAACAAGAAAAAAGAAGAGCAGATTAAAGAGTTACAGGAATTCATTCAGCGATTCTCTGCTAACGCTTCAAAGTCAAAGCAGGCTACTTCCAGAAAACGTGCCCTGGAAAAAATTGAGCTTGATGATATTCGTCCTTCTTCCAGAAAGTACCCATATATTGATTTCAGACCAAATCGTGAAATCGGAAACGAAGTACTTACCGTAGAACATTTATCAAAAACCATCGATGGAGAAAAAGTATTAGACGATATTTCCTTTACCTTAAATCGTGAAGACAAAGTTGCACTTGTTGGTTCTAACGAAGCTGCAAAAACAGTTTTATTCCAGATTTTAGCCGGTGAAATGGAACCTGACGAAGGGGAATACAAATGGGGAGTTACTACTTCTCAGTCATACTTCCCTAAGGATAACACTAAAATCTTCGACAATGATTTAATCATTGTAGATTGGTTAACCCAGTTCTCAGAAGTAAAGGATGCCACTTATGTTCGTGGATTCTTAGGAAGAATGCTTTTTGCCGGTGAAGACGGTGTTAAGAAAATGAAGGTCTTATCCGGTGGTGAAAAGGTACGTGTACTTCTCTCTCGTATGATGATTGAAGGATCAAATATCTTAATGCTTGATGAGCCTACTGACCACTTAGACATGGAAAGTATCACCGCATTAAATGAAGGTTTAAAGAAATTTAAGGGCGTATTGATTTTCTCTTCTCGAGATCATCAGGTAGTAGAAACCACTGCAAATCGTATCATTGAAATCCTTCCAAACGGATCCATCATTGATAAGATTACAACTTACGATGAATACTTAGAGTCAGATGAAATGGCTAGAAAACGTACTGTTTACAGCACAACTGACGATGAAGAGAATGATGATTAATTCACTGTAAAACATATGAAAAGACAGCAGTTTTAACAACTGCTGTTCTTTTTTTACACATTTTTACAAAAATTGTTGCAAAACATTTGACAATCAAATTAAATTTTGTATAATTGAATTGCTCAACACTTATACAGGAAAGGAAGAATTAGAATGAAAAAGATTAAAATAGCATTTTGTTTAAACCTATGTATTTTTCTACTGGAAGTACTGGCAAACCTTTGGATGGTAAGCGGCATTCACATTTTCTCTGATGCAGCTGTTTTAAGTGCCTCAAAGCTTGCTATGTTACGCTACTTCACAGTAGATTCCAATATTTTAATGGGAATTGTAGCCCTTGTAAGCGCTTGCTACTACAAGAAAATGTTATCAAACAATTCCACTTCAGTACCGAAATCTCTCTATGTTTGGCAGCTATTAGGTACTGTCAGCGTTACTTTAACTCTACTAGTTACAGTATTCTTTTTGGTTCCTACCGCCAATTACCCATGGACGCAACTCTTCGCTGACAGTAACTTTTTGCTACATTTAGTAAATCCTCTGCTAAGCATTGTTGCTTTTGTTTGCTATGAAAAGGTTGTGGACGCTCCATTTAAGACCACTTTCATCGGAATCGTTCCTATGCTTTTATATGCAGTTTACTATGTTGGAGCAGCTGTTACTCACACCACTAACGGAGTCATTGACTTCGGATATGACTGGTATGGATTCTTCTTTGCAGGATTAAAGAGTGGTTTTATCGTAGTTCCAATCATTATCGTATTTACTTATTTAATTAGCCTTGTACTTTGGAAGCTTAACAAAAGCTTTATCAAAGAATAAGAATTCTTATCACACACTAAAAAAGCTTCCCTGATATGTAATTCATATCAAAGGGAAGCTTTTTATTAGTTATTTAAATACTTTTCGTAAAGTTCTTTTACCTGATTGATTTCTTCATCGGTAAGTTCTTCACGAGCCATATCCTTTAATGCAGCAGTATCACCACTCTTATACAAATCAATGGCTTCCTGAACCGTCTGTGCATCAGCGTGTTCTTCGATCATGTCCTGAACAGTTTCCTGGTCTTCTTCTGACATGCTGTTGTAAAGTTCTGTTGCCTGAGTGGAATCTACTCCAGCCTGCTCTGCAACACTGGTGATTGCCTTATCAGCTACCTTGTCCACTACCTGATTTTTAACAGGTCCCCATACGAAAAAGTAAGCCAGGGCCACAATAATAATAACTACTACAATAAATGTAAATAATACAGCGATAGGGCTCTTTTTTTGTTTTGTTCTACTCATGATTTCCTCCTAGTCATCTATTAATTTTTAAAGGAATGTACCGGTGCTGGTATTCTTCCTTTTCTAGAGACAAAGGCTTCACATGAAAACTCATTTACTGGCATTACCGGTGCATAACCTAACAATCCACCAAATTCCACAGTTTCTCCAACATCTTTTCCAATGACAGGAATTAAACGAACTGCAGTGGTCTTTTGATTAATCATCCCAATTGCCATTTCATCTGCTATAATTCCAGAAATCGTTGCTGCCGATGTCTTTCCCGGAACTGCAATCATATCAAGACCTACGGAACAAACGCAAGTCATTGCTTCTAATTTTTCAAGGGTAAGTGCTCCTGCTGTAACAGCATCAATCATTCCCTGATCCTCAGATACAGGAATAAACGCACCGGATAAACCACCTACGTAAGAAGATGCCATAATTCCGCCCTTCTTAACCTGATCATTTAAAAGTGCCAAAGCCGCTGTTGTTCCCGGAGCTCCCGCATGTTCTAATCCAATTTCTTCTAAGATTCCAGCTACGGAATCACCAATGGCAGGTGTTGGAGCCAAAGATAAATCAATAATTCCAAATGGAATTCCTAATTTCTTCGAAGCTTCCTTTGCAACTAACTGACCAACTCTTGTAACCTTAAAGGCTGTCTTTTTAATGGTTTCGCAAAGTACTTCAAAGCTTTCTCCACGTACCTTTTCAAGGGCTGTTTTAACAACACCAGGGCCAGATACACCAACATTAATAATGGCATCTGCTTCTGTCACTCCGTGGAAGGCACCAGCCATAAATGGATTGTCGTCAGGAGCATTACAAAATACAACTAATTTTGCGCATCCCAAAGAATCATTTTCTTTGGTAAATTCAGCTGTCTCCTTTACGATTTCACCCATAAGTCGTACAGCATCCATATTGATACCGCAACGGGTTGAGCCAAGATTTACAGAACTACATACAAAGTCTGTCTCAGCTAATGCCTGAGGAATGGATCGAATCAAATATTCATCATAGGTAGTCATTCCCTTTGAAACCAAAGCGGAATAACCACCAATAAAGTTAATACCAAGTTCCTTTGCACAATCATCAAGGGTATGTGCAATAGTTACATAATCTTCCGGGCTTTTGCAGGCAGAAGAACCTACAATTGCAATAGGTGTTACAGAGATTCTTTTATTAACAATTGGAATACAATAATCTCTTTCAATTTCTTTTCCTACTTTTACTAAATCCTTAGCTACGGTAGTTATTTTTTTATAAATGTTTTTATTTAAGGTGTCCAAATCGGAATCCATACAATCTAACAAAGAAATTCCGATGGTAATGGTACGAACATCAAGATTCTCCTGTTCTACCATCTTATTGGTTTCGTTTACTTCAAATATATTTATCATGCCTACTCCTAAATACGATGCATCATTTCAAAAATTTCAGCTCTTTGACATTTTATGTCAACGCCGATTTCTTCTCCGATTTGTGTCAATTCCTTTTGTACTTCATCAAAAGGCTTATCGGATGTGGTAAGATCCACAATCATCATCATATTAAAAAATCCAGAAACAATCGTCTGAGAAATGTCTAAAACATTTACATGATTGTTTGAAAGGTAGGTACAAATCTTAGCAATAATGCCTACCGTGTCTTTACCCACAACAGTAATGATAGTCTTTGAGTTCTTGTTTTCCATGTTTCGCTCCTATTTCTAATTTAATATTCCCGTGGATTATACCACAATTCTTTCTGAAACGTTACTTCTATTTGCAATATCGATAGGGAAATCATTTCCTTTGTATGGATTATCTCCCATGGTAACCTCTGATTTAACAGTTTCGTAGGCTAATTTTTCGTAGTTATTTTCTTTGCTCAAATGACCAAGAAGAATATGTCCCATGTTGTCATGAAGCACCTTTCCTAATAACTGTCCTGACAACTCATTGGATAAATGTCCCCTGTCTCCGCTGATTCTTTGTTTCAAAGGATAAGGATAAGGTCCTACCCGAAGCATATTAACGTCATGATTTGCCTCTAATAAAAGCGCATTCATTCCCTTCATATTCTCAACAATATAATCGTTGTAACAACCCAAATCGGTAATGACTCCGATTTTCTTTTTACCATCTGTCACAGAGTAGGCAACCGGATCTGCCGCATCATGGCTGACTCTGATCGGATGAATGGTTAATTCTCCAATGGTAAAATCCACATCCGGCTCAATAATATGAAAAAGACCTTCGTCGATTTTCCCTACAGATTTAATGTGCTTAATGGCTTCCACTGTGCCCTTTGTGGCATAAATCGGCAAACCATATTTTCTGGAAATCACTCCTAATCCCGAAATGTGATCGCTGTGTTCGTGAGTAACTAAAATACCATCCATGTCAGAGGTCTTTAAATCAAACTCTGCCATTCCGGCGTCTACCCGCTTTCCGCTAATGCCCACATCAATCATCACATGATTTCTGTCGTTTCCAACGCATATGCAATTTCCAGAACTTCCACTGGCAATACTAAATAATTCCATCTTAATCCTCTGACCAACGAATATCCACGTTATCTCCGTCGTGGATCGGATCTGCATAACCACAACGCACTCCATTAATCGTAGTGATTACTGTACGTCCACCACCAACATTGGTATCAAAATCTATTACTCTAAAAATATCAGAGAAGATATAATCCTTTTGTCCTGATAAGGTAACTTCCTCTCCGTTTGCTCTTAAATGAATAGAGCCATAAGCCTGCTTGTTGATAGCAGTTGCTGCTTCCTGGGTAAGCGGTGTGTTTGGACGATAAAGGGTTGTATCATCCTCTTCTTCCTCATAGGAATCTTCCACTTCATTTTCTTCCTCATTGGAATAAATATCCGAAGCAGGGACAAAAGCACCTTCTGTCCATTCTACACTGAAGTTTTCATATACAAGGGTGTTTAAATCTCCTACCCGGTTATTAACGATGATTTCGTGATTTGGATCTACAATCACATCCATAAATTCAGCCAACTGACCAACGGTATAGAATCCTCTTGTTTCAATATCATCGCCCTCTTTGATAATATAGCTGCCTGGTTCTAAAGAGCCATTTACTTCTACGAATTTCGGACAAACTACTCTTTGTCCATTTACCACAAAGTTTACATTTGCACCCTGGAACTCTTCTAACTGATCAATGGTCATATTAGCGGAAGTTCCTTCTGTAGATCCCTCGATGGTTACGTCACAGTTTGGAATTAGCTTTGTCTTCAATCCCACTTCCTGACCATTCATCTTTACAACAGCAGATTCACCGAATCCGCCTCTGGCCATTCGGGCAACGCCATTTACCTTAAAGTTAATTTCTGAACCACGTCTTGGGAAAAGTTCTTCTGTTGGAACTCCTGCCTGCATGGCAGCATCCACAATTCGTAAATGTCCGTTATCATAAAGCTTCATCATTTCACCGTTAAAGTGAATCATGATAAAGTTGTTCTTTTGCTCGTAGTAGTTTAAGCAGATACCAATTGGTGTTACAAGAAGTGGATCTTTCTTAACATCTTCCTGTAAGAACTCTACTTCCTTCATAACCTCTTCTCCACGAAGAGCAACACGTTCTTTGATAATATCCAACTTCTTTGCCAAGGTCTCACAGAATCCATGAACCTTTCCACCACCACCTACAACAAAGGTGGCTGCTACAGAAGAATCACCATTTAATTCCTTAATTTTTGTGGCAACTTCTGTGGTTATTTTTTCCATAACAGGATCTGTTAGCTTCCAGACTTCCTCGGATTTAACTGTATAGGATAAGCCCATAATATCCTCATAGGTTACCTCATCCTTTATGGTAGAATCCTTTTTGATTTGCTCTGCGGTAGCAAAATCTACCAGATAATGCTGAACAATAACTTCTGTAAGTTCGTCTCCAGCGTAAGGGATCATACCATAGGCAATAATACTTCCGTCCTTTGTAATACAAATATCCGATGTACCTGCTCCAACGTCCACAAGGGCGATATTTAACATACGGAAGTTTTCAGGAATGGCAACATTGATTGCGGCAATAGGCTCCAATGTCATATTTGCTACAGAAAGTCCCACACGCTCAACTGCAGAATAAAGTCCATCTACAACATCCTCCGGTAAGAAGGTAACGATGATAATCTCTTCAATTTTATTGGCTTTATGGCCTTCCAGGTTGGAGAAGACTTCTTCGTTTAGGAAGTACTTCATAACGGAGTATCCAACGCAATAGAACTTATATCGCTCATCTCCTTCTGCCAACTCATGTTGCGCCTGATCAATACCCAATAAATCCAGATTATTTAGGTCTTCTCCTGTAACCACAGACTCCTCGGGATATTCGTAGGAAACCTTTGTGGTAACAGTACGAAGCACACGACCAGCGGCAGCGATACAAACTTCTTTCAATTCAAAGCCAATCTGCTCCTCTAATTTTTCTTTCACGATACCAATGGTCTTTGACACTCTTCCAATGTCATGAATCTGACCATCTAACATGGCACGGCTTTCATGTTCAATACTATAAAGTGCAATTACCTTAAAATTATCGTCTTCGTCCTTATAACCTACGGTACCAACTACATTTCTAGTACCAATATCCAAGCTAAAGACGTATTCTCTTTCATTATCCACTTCTATCACTTTTTTACTCCTCTAAGCTATTCTATATTCCAAAAGGGGGAATGCAAAGCATCCTTATACATTTCTAGGTTTTCTTAAGGATAACACCCGCTCTAGCTGTTCATAGGTGTCTTCCTTCGATCCGTTATTGTCAATCGTTACACAACAAGCGTCCAAGAATTCATACTCTTCTAACTGAACACGAAATGCATCATCAATTCTTTTATCATCATAGCCACGATTTTCTTTTAATCGAGTTCTTCGATTTTCCTTAGTTACGTAAATATACCACAGTTCATCGCAAAGCTTCTTATATCCATCCTCAATTAAAAGAGCAGCTTCTAAGAAAAAATAATCAATGTCCTTCTCTTTTCTATGTTTTTCTACTCTTCGAAGGACTTCTTTTTTCACAGCCGGATGAACCATTTGATTTAGGGTCGCTCGAAGCTCATCATCTGAAAGAATGTATTTTGCAAAGGCTTCTTTTCGAATACTACCATCAGATTCAAATAAGGGTTCTTCAAACTCCATCTTAGAAAAGGTCTCCCTCATTGCCTCATTTAACTCATGGCCAGGGGACATCAGTTCTTTCGCCAAATCATCTGCTAACACAACTTCGGAGTTTGTGTGTTCCTTCAAATAATTCATTACTACTGATTTTCCGGCACCAATTCCACCGGTAATTCCGATAAATCGCATTTTATGCTCCTATCGCTACAATATCTTGTGGTGCAATCCACATAACACCGTGAAAATTATACCATTTCTAGCGATGACTTGCTACTCTTTTCTAAAAAAAGAAGGGAATTGAGAGTCGCCATGACAATTCCCAATTCCCTATAAATCCTAGATTCAATTTTTACTTAAAAGTATCAGCTGTTACTTTGTCCAAATCCACATCTCTTGTTTCTTTTACCTTTGTCATAAGGATGAGAAGGGATATTGCCATAAATGGAACACAGATGACCAAAAACAGTGTATCCATAGACATAAAGTTTTGACCTACGATAAAAATAGCCTGACCGATAAAGCTGCCTCCACCAATAAGGACTGACATAACACCCATAACGGATGATCTCATTCCGGAAGGAGCAGACTCTGCTGGCATGGTTAGAATCAATGTGTCTGACATAGACCATAGACCACCAATGGAACAACCATAAGCGCATCCAGCAACAAAAGATCCCCATTCCAGTCGACAAGCTAAAACAAAGATTAATAATCCAAATAGCGCAATAGATCCAAGTAATAGGCATACTCTCTTTCTACCCAGTTTATCTGAGAAGAATCCACTTAAAATCGTCAGGATACCATTAAACAACGGATAGATAACGAGCACTGCCGATACATCTGCTGTAGACATAGCTCCTTCTAGTACCGTTGCATAATAAGAGGTGTAAAAGGTTGTTGCAAAAAAGATAAATCCGGCAATAAACAACCAACGAAGCTGTTTATTAGTAAAAATAAACTTAATTGCCTTAAATACACCACCTTCTTCAGAGGTAGAATTCTCTTTGTTTGCTTCTTCCTTTGCCTTTCGCTCTTCATCTGTCATGGTAAGATATTTTCTTCTTTGTTCCACAAAGACCGGCGTTTCCTTCAAAAGGAAATAAGAAACAAATCCTACTACAAGTGCAACCACTACAGGAATGATATACACGCTTCTCCAGCTGGATGGATTTCCATCATCTAAAAACAGCTTTGAAAATACGCCGATTAAAGAAACACTAATCAGTGCAATTCCTTTGGCCACAAAGCTGTAGGTAGCTCGTTTTTCCTTTGGCGCCGTTTCCATAATGTATAAAACCTGCATATCATTTGGTGTAAAAAACAACATGCAAAGCATACCGATAATGTACATAGGAACATTTGGTGCAGTCATTACTACACACATGCCAAGTCCCATGCCTACGGTATTAATCATAAGAAAAAGACGACGGCCATACTTATCTGATAAGGCCTTATAAAAAGGTGTCACCACAAGTAAAAATGTAGATGCCACCTGAAGTGGCGCTACCACATTAATAGCACTTTTGTACTCCACAGAGTTTACATCTCTTGATGTAATATTAAATAAATCAAACAGTATATATGGTTGCATGGCAGCATTCATATTGGATGTAATCTCATCCACCACATAAATAATGGTTAAAACCACCATTGCAAACCCTAAATATCCTGCTGTTACGTGAAACGCGGATTGTTTATTTAAGCGTTCCAATTCCCTCTTTTCTTTTTCTTTCAATTGTAATACCCCCTATTAATTAAAAGACTGAATTAATTATACCATTTCCTCTATAAATCGCCTATATAATTTCGCTTAGTTTTTTTGCAATTTCAATTAAAAAAGCCTGCAAATCTGACTTTTAAAAAAAGTCAAACCCCACAGGCTTTTCATCTTATTTCCGAGAACTATTTAAGACATTTTTCAGTTCCTAATTTTTCTATGTTTCACTACTACTTTAAATCTATTTTTTGTCATTTTTTGCTTCCGCTTTTTCATTTTTAATTGTCATTTTTTGCTTCCGCTTTTTCTCTTTCAGCCTTTTCTGCTTTCATACGCATCTTGTCCTGATACATATTTTCGTCTGCTCTCTTCACAAGAACTTCTACATCTTCATGGCCTCTATTGATGGCGCCACCAACGCTGATTTGAATATGTAATTCTCCCTGACCAATAATGCAAAGCGGTGTATTATTTACTGTTTGTTGAACCTTTTCAGCAATATCCAAAACTGTACAAGTACAGTTTTTAGAAATAATTCCAACAAACTCATCTCCACCGTATCGATAGAAATGAACCAAATGCTCTTCTCCAGATTCCTTTAATATGGTGGCTACATGTAAAATGGCATCGTCTCCGATTAAATGACCATAGGTATCATTGATTTCCTTAAAGTCATTAATATCGATTACAATGACACCTTCTACGCCACCTTCATACTCATAGCGTTCGAAATCCAAAAAGAAATTCCTACGATTCCGCAGTCCTGTGGCACTGTCATGTCTTGAGATATAATCTTCCTGCCGAACCCTTGTAAAAGCCATGAGCTTCTGCCATGTAGTATAGCATCCAAAGAAATATGCGGTTACAGCAGCAATAATAAGATCTGCGATTAAAAGAATAGACCATCGTGCCAATTCACCACAGGTCATAAATACATAATTTACACAACCACCTGTCACTATAAATGAAAAAATCAATTTCGGTATTGGTAAGTCAATAATCAGTACCGGAAATAGAATTACATAAATAAACAGTGGATAATAATTCAGTGTTCCTCCTGTATCAATACGTATATGTACCACGACACTGAATAGTACCGCAAAAAATGAGAAAATATACGCAATATATTTTCCAATAAACTTTATATGTTTATACTCAATATAATAGTAACTGATTCCAAAAATAATGATTAAATACGGAAGTGCTGCAGCATAGTACTTAACAATCCCTGCTTTATCTAAAAAAAAGTTCAGCACACCACTTATAATCAGCACTACACCCATAATAAAACTGCCATTTAAAGCCAAACCTACATTTTCATCATAGATGGCAGTTCTATTTAATTCAAAATTCTCCTTCCAGTCATAGTTTCTTAAACTCTGAAATACGTCTCTTGTTCTCCCCGTTTTTTTCATTCAGAAACCTCCCGTTTCAGTTATTTTGCGTCGTACCAGGTGTTTCCATCATGCATGTCGATTTCTAACGGAACCAAAAGGTCCATTGCTCCACGCATTTCCTCCTCTAAAATCTGATGAACCCTCTCTAATTCATCTTTCTTTGCTTCTATAAGTAATTCATCGTGTACCTGTAAAATCAATCGTGACTCCAGATTCTCTTCAAGCAAACGATCATGAACTCTAAGCATAGCGATTTTAATAATATCCGCCGCACTTCCCTGGATTGGAGAATTCATAGCAATTCTCTCTCCAAAACTTCGTTGCATAAAGTTTCCTGAAGATAACTCAGGAATAGGTCTGCGACGATTCTTTATAGTTAAACAATATCCTATCTCTTTCGCATCCGCAACTAATTTATCTAAAAAGATTTTCAGTTTTGGATAGGCTTCATAATAGTCATCAATGTACTTTTGGGCATCCTTTCTTGAAATATTCAAATCCTGTCCTAGACCAAAGGATGATATTCCATAAATGATACCAAAATTAACGGCTTTTGCATTACTTCTTTGCAAGTCTGTTACTTCTTCAAAAGGAGTATGGAACACCAAAGATGCCGTTGCTCTGTGAATGTCTTTGTTTTCCCGATAGGCTTGAATCAGATTTTCATCCCCTGACATATGAGCCAACACACGAAGCTCGATCTGGGAATAATCGGCATCCACAAAAACATAGCCATCTTTTGGATAAAATACTTTTCGAATCATTTTCCCAAGTTCTAATCTCATGGGAATATTTTGTAAATTTGGTTCTGTACTGGACAATCGACCTGTTGCAGTAACCATCTGTTGGAATGTAGTATGAATTCTTCCATCCTCTTCAATACACTTATCCAGTCCATCTGCATAAGTGGATTTTAGTTTTGTAAGGGTTCGATATTCTAAAATATCGTTAATTACCGGATACTTTGGAGCTAACTTTTCCAACACATCTGCAGCTGTAGAATATCCGGTTTTTGTCTTCTTTCCACCTTCAATTCCAAGCTTCTCAAATAGAATTACACCTAACTGCTTTGGAGAATTAATATTGAATTCTTCTCCACAGGCTTCATAGATGGAAGCCTCTAATTTGTCCACGCCTTCCTGCAATTGTTTACCGTAAGCTTCTAACTCCTGTCGATTACAAATGATGCCCTCTCTCTCCATATCATAAAGGGTAAAAAGCAAAGGCATCTCTAATTGGAGGAACAACTCCATCATAGACAGATCTGTTAAATTATCATTTAATTTGTCAGAAGATGATACCGCTACAAAAGAATCGTAACAAAGCAGTGGCACCAGTTCTTCTTTTTTCGTTTCGTACACAGATGAGATTTTTTCTTTTCCAAATTTGTCCGCAAAGGTTGGAATCAAAAGTCCCAGGTACTCTTTTGCCAAGGCTTCCGTAGGATAAGAAGATATCAACGGATTTACTAAATATGCTGCTAGAGCACTGTCGTAAAAACCTTCTACGTCACAAACCTTTCTATGCTCATTTAAAAAGTCTAATAAATCTTTTCCAAGTGTAGTTTTTGAATACGCGAGTTTTGTAAATGTAGATTTAATATCCGATATATACAATACAAATTCATTGTGATTGACATTTTGAAATACCACGCCAGAAAGCGTCTCTTCCATGACTTCTCTTGGGAAGAACTCACTTTCTTTTCCATTGCTAAGAGAAAATCCAATCACCTCTTTCGACTCATCAAAGGACACCGCCATACCGGTCTTTCCATGAAGAAGCTTTTCCATTTGACTGATCACATCTTCTGTGGATGAAACCATATGAAAAGATGCTTCTAATGCATCATTGCTTGGTCCCTTGCTGTCAAAACGGCTTAGAATATTTTTTAATTCCCATTCTTTGCAAAGCAAATAGGCCTTTTCTGTATAAATTCCCTCTAACGTGGCCTTACTAAAATCATAGTCCACTTCCGCTTCAAGGGAAATGGTAGCCAACCACTTACTTTCTTTTGCCTGCTCCCAGAATTCCACAATATTTTTAGATGCTCTTGGAGGCTTTACATTCGGGGCATCTTCATAAACCCCGTCAATGGAATGATACTTCTGAATTAACGCAAAGGCTGTTTTTTCTCCAATACCGGGAACTCCTGGAATATTATCAGAAGAGTCTCCCATCAAGGCCTTTACATCAATAAACTCGGTAGGAGTCACTCCATTTTTCTCAATGAAATCCTTTGCAAAATAATGCTCTACCTCCGTACCGGTTTTTTTCGTACGGGGAAGGGCTATCTTTACATTATCAGTACAAAGCTGTAGTAAATCCCGATCTCCAGAAACAATGGTAACCTTCATACCATCTTTCTCTGCTTTGTGAGAAATAGTTCCAAGAATATCATCAGCTTCCCATCCTGCCTTTGAAATCACAGGTATGGTCATAGCTTCTAAGAGTTCCTGGATCATTGGAACCTGTTGCTTTAATTCTGGAAGCATAGGTTTTCTGGTTCCTTTATAGTCCGAGAATCGTTTGTGACGGAAGGTCGGCTCAGAACGGTCAAAGGCAACCATTAAATAATCTGGCTTTTCCGTCTCTATAAGTTTAAACATAATATTTAAAAAACCATAGACTGCATTGGTGTGTACCCCTGCAGCATTGGTCAAATCAGGCACTCCGTAAAATGCCCTGTTTAAAATACTGTGTCCATCGATTAATAGTAATTTTTGATTCTCGTACATAAATTAAATCCTTATTTTATAATTCTAGATTGGTGCTGTTACTTCCTTTAACCACTGCGCTTCTTCTTTTGTTAGATAAGGAGAAATCTTTTCGTATACAGCAGCATGATAATCATTTAATGCTTTTCTCTCAAGATGAGTTAACTCTTCCGGATTAATGGCATCTCTTTCAATCGGAGCATAGGTCAACTGTTCAAATTTTAAGAACTGACCATACTCTGTCTTTTGATCTGTTACACAAAGAAGTTCGTTTTCAATACGAATTCCATAACCATCTTCTACATAAAGTCCCGGTTCATCTGTTGTAATCATACCTGGACGAAGTTCCCAGACTTTTCCCTTATCAGGAACTCTCCATCTAAAGGACTGAGGTCCTTCATGAACATTTAAGATATGACCTACTCCATGACCGGTTCCACATCTGTAATCAAGGCCTTCATCCCATACTGGGCCTCTTGCTAAAATATCAAGGTTTGCACCGATACATCCTACTGGGAAATGAGCATCCTGAAGTCTCATATTCGAACGTACCACTAAGGTAAATGCATGTTTTTCTTCCTTTGTAAGCTTTCCAAGGGCAATGGTTCTGGTAATGTCTGTTGTACCTTCTAAATAATGTCCGCCGGAGTCAACAAGTAAAAAGCTCTTTGGTTTCAATACCGCATTGTTGTCCTTTGTCGCTGTATAATGCATCATCGCTGCATTTGGTCCATAGGCTGCAATGGTATCAAAGGAAACATCCAAGAAATGTTCCTGCTGCTTACGGAAGTTTAAAAGTACATCAGAGGCATACATCTCTGTAATCTCTTCTTTGCCAATATGATGCTTTAACCAATAGATAAACTTTGTGACAGCAACACCATCTTTGATATGGGCTTCCTTGGTATTTTTAATCTCGATTTTATTTTTCACCGAACGGCCAAGTTCTGTTGGATTTGCCCCTTCAATAAATACAGTCTTCTTAGGGAAGCTTTTTACCAAAGCAATATTAACAATATTTGGATCAATTAAAACGCTTTCAACGGTTTCGTTCTTTAAATCCTTATAGATGTCATTGTATTCTTTTACTTCAATCTGATTATTCTTCAAATACTCTGCTACCTTCTCATCAATGGCTTCTAATGCCACATATAAGACAGCGCTCTTTTCTTTTAAGAAGAAATATGACATAAATACAGGAACAGAAGCAATATCGTCTGCACGTAGGTTTAATAACCATGCAATGTCGTACAACGAAGTTAAAAGATGAGCTTTTGCACCCTGTTTTTTCATTTCTTCACGAAGGTTTTTCATCTTCTCTTCGCAAGTAACTCCTGCGTATTTTTTCTTTAATTCCCATAGCTTTGTCTTTGGAAGTTCAGGGCGATCTCCCCAAATCTTGTCTAAAAGATTTTTCTTAAATGAAATCTTTGCTCCATTGGCCTTTGCAATGGTCTCATAAGTCTTATGCTGGTTTAAAGAAAATACTCTTCCATCATATGCAAGGGTTTGATCCTTCTTTAAATTCTTTCGGATGAATTCCTCTACTGTAGGAACCCCTTCCTCACCCATTTCATAAAGAGTGGTTCCGCTTCCTTTTAATTCTCTTTTGGCCTGGATAAAATATCTGCCATCAGTCCAAAGACCTGACTTTGTTTCCGTTACAACTACAGTTGCATTGGTTCCTGTAAATCCAGTTACATATTCAATCTCTTTAAAATAATCTCCTACGTACTCAGATGAATGAAAATCAGACATCGGGATAAGATACATATCCACCTTGTTCTTTTTCATAATCTGTCTGAGATTATCCAGTCTTGTTTTTGTTGTTTTCATAACTAACCTTCTTTCTAGGGACGGTTCTTTTGTCTTCACCATCCCTCTAAATGCAATTATTTAAAATTCCCAAAAAGGAAATACTTTTTTATCAAAGGAAATACTTTTTATCAAATTACAAATTACAATTTACATAACTGCATTTTCTTTAATGGTATCCATTCGTCTTCTACCATGGTATCTCCGGTAAAATCAAAGCCATTTTTCTTATAAAACTCTATGCCTCGCTCGTTCTGTTCCAGAACCCACAGCCAATTTGCGCCTTTATCAGAAACAGCAAAATTCAATAATGTACTACCAATATTCTCTCCCTGGAAATGTGGTTCAACATAAAGTTTTAATACTTCGTCCTGTTTTAAACGGATCATACCCTTTACTACACCATCATCATATACATATGTATCCTGTAGTATGTTTTCATTTTCCATGTATTCTTTAGCTACATCAATAACATTTAACTCACCAAAATAGAATTCTTCGTTTTTATATATAGGAAAAAAATTCTTTCTATAATTTATAATAATCATTTCTGCAATTCTAGAAGCATCCGTTTGATTAGCCTGTCGTATATTCATGTCTATCCTCTTATATAAATCGCAAGTCATGTATCTATCCTTTCCATTTCAACGAGAGCTTTGTTACGATAAATTAAATCCCTCCGAACTGAAAATCCCATTTTTTCCCAAAAACCATTGCCAATTTCATTTCTGCCAAAAACAACTAATGCAACTTTATGAATACCATTCCTCACCAAGGAATTCATAGCTGTATCGACAAGTTTCTTTCCGATGCCTTGTTTTCTATATTGTGGATTCACAGCGGTATGATAAATATATCCTCTTCTACCGTCGTTACCAACGATAATTGCACCAACAATATGGTTATCAATTTCAGCCACAAAACAAGTATCTGGATTTCTATTAAGAAATTTCTCAATGCCTTCTTTTGAATCATCAAGATTGTTTAATCCCATACCTGCACAGGACATCCACAATTCATATACATCCACATAATCTTCTATTGTCATAGAACGAATATTCATAATAATCCTCCGTTTATTTGGAACGAGCGAAAGCGCTCCCTGCTTTGTCAAGAGCACGACAAACTATCATTTGAAGACAGTAGAACCGTCCCTACCGGTCCCACTTGTCACTTAGCGCGGTAATCTGGTCAGCAAATTTTGCTAAATCTTTATTTGCCATGCCCTCACATTTTTCAATTACATGCATCAGGCGCTGACCGGCTGCTAATAAACGGGCAAATACGTTTGAGCTTGCCTTAATGGTAGATTTCTTCTTTTCTTTTGCAACCTTACTTCCTTCTGAAATCATTCTTCCGGATATCAAGTCAAATCCGTCGCCGGAATATGGAGCATAGGTCTCAAAACCATGCTCTTCCTTAACAGACTTTGCAAATTCTTCTACTACTTCATCATCACCGTGTACAATAAAGACTTTTTTTGGCGGATGTTCCTTAAAGCATCCCACCCATTTCAACAGTTCCGTTTTATCTCCATGGCCACTGATGCCCGGAAGATTTTCAATGTGACAATTCACCGATACGGTTTCACCAAATAACCTTGCTTCCTTTGCTCCTGACAAAAGGTGATTTCCCAATGTCCCAGGGACCTGATATCCCACAAATAAAACCGTGGATTCCTCTCTCCAAAGATTGTGTTTTAAATGGTGACGAATACGACCAGCTTCACACATACCGGACGCAGAAATAATCACCTTTGGCTGTTTGTCCGAGTTAATCATTTTGGATTCATCCGGTGACACTGCAACACGAAGTCCCGGGAAGGTAATAGGGTTGATTCCACGATTGACTAAATCCGTAGCTTCCTCATCAAAGCACTCTGATATATTTTTATTGAAGATATGTGTGGCTTCTACTGCTAAAGGAGAATCCATATAAACAGGGAAATTATCATGACCTTCAATCATATGCTCTTCTTTAATATGTCTTAAAAAGTAAAGCATCTCCTGAGTACGGCCAACGGAAAAAGCGGGAATAACAAGATTTCCGCCTCGATCTAAGGTCTCCTTTAACACCTTTGCTAAGGCGCTGGCAAAATCCGGGAGTTCTCCTCTTTCCCGATTTCCATAGGTAGACTCCATAATGACATAATCAGCTTCATGGAAGTACTGTGGATCTTTGATAAGCGGTCTTCCAGGATTTCCTATATCTCCTGAAAATACTACCTTTCGCACGTTCACTCCCGTAGTATCTGATCCGCCATAGCCATCTTCATCCGTCTCAGTCAAAGTTAATTCAATACTGGATGAACCCAAAAGATGTCCTGCATCAATAAATCGAACCCGAATCTCATCACAGATTTCATAGGATTCATTGTATTGGCAAGGGTTGAAAAGCTGCATGGTATTTACCGCATCTTCTACCGTATACATTGGTGTTACTTCCGGCTTTCCTGCACGCTTTGCCTTTCTGTTTTTCCACTCTGCTTCAAACTCCTGAATATGAGCGGAATCCTTTAACATAATCTGACACAATTCCATGGTCGCCTGTGTACAGTACACAGAACCTCTAAATCCATGAGAATACAATAAAGGCAATAATCCTGAATGATCAATATGGGCATGGGTCACAAATACATAATCAATCTCGGAAGCATTCACCGGAATTTCCTGATTCTCATATAAATCCGGTCCCTGCTCCATACCACAGTCCACCAGAAATTTACGACGCCCAACTTCTACATAGTGACAACTTCCTGTCACTTCATGATCTGCTCCTAAAAACTGGATCTTCATAATATTACCCCCTTAAAAAAAATAAAAGGAGCCAGCTTCCCGCTGACCCCTCTGAACCTTTTATTTTTATTTTTTGGTGTTCTTTAAGAAATCCGGAACCTTAATGTTTTCTTCCTTAACAGTACTTGTAGGCTGTGTGGGTCTCTGTAAAGCACCAAACTGTCCCTGTGGCTGAACCGGTGTTGTCTGCGCCTGAGCTGTAGCTGTAATGCTATTTGTCATAGTTGGCTGAACCGGTGTTGTAACAGTCTGTGTCTGAGCTGAAACCGTAGGTCTGGATGCAACGCTTTGTGCACGTGCTGTCTGAACACGATTGGTAGCTGCTCTAAATGCACTGTTCTGTGCTGAAGAGCCTGTACCTGGATAATTCAATCCCGGGAATACACTGTTTTGAACAGAAGCTTCCTCTGAAGGAAGACCTGTAGCAATAATGGTAGCAATTACCTGATCCTCTGCTGTAGGATCTTCTACAATACCCATGAATGCGTTTGTATCTTCACCAGTTAAATCTTCGATGTACTGTGATGCTTCCTGATAATCTAATAATCCAATGTTACCAGAAAGGTTTACGATAATGTGGCTTGCACCCTCGATGGTAGTATCCAAAAGAGGTGATGAAATAGCCTGCTGAACCGCTTCAAGTGCACGAGAATCGCCTTTACCCATACCAATTCCGATATGTGCCATTCCCTTGTCCTTCATAACTGTCTGAACATCAGCAAAGTCAAGGTTTACAGTACCAGCAACGTTAATCAAATCCGTAATACCACGAACTGACTGCTGTAATACTTCATCTACATTTGCAAATGCATCATTGAAGGTAGTCTTACGATCAGAAATAGCAAGTACATTATCGTTAGGGATTACAATAAGTGAATCCACTGCTGCTTTCAATTTTTCAATTCCTTCCTCAGCACGAGCACGTCTAAACTTCTGCTCTAAAGAGAAAGGCTTTGTTACGATACCGATGGTAAGGATATCCTGCTCCTTTGCCATTTTTGCAATAACAGGAGCTGCACCTGTACCGGTTCCACCTCCCATACCGCAGGTAACAAATACCATGTCGGCACCTTTTAATACTGCCTGGATTTCTTCTTCACTTTCAACGGCTGATCTTTCTCCTACTTCAGGATTTCCGCCGGCTCCTAATCCATGAGTCTCTCTCTCACCAATCTGAATCTTCTTAGGTGCTTGATTTAAATCCAAAACCTGTTTATCTGTATTAACGGCGACTAATTCTACGCCTGAAATTTTCTTTTCTACCATTCTGTTAATAGCGTTGTTTCCGCCACCACCGACACCAATGATAACAATTCGTGCATTTCCGCTATTCTCTTCAGGAATAATTTCAACCAAGGGTTCATCCTCCTCATTATTGATAACAATCTGTTATGTAGTCTTTTTTCAAAATAAAACTCTTATCTATAATAAAGTTTTTTGGGTAATTTATCAACCCATTTTCAAGAGTTTTTTGTATTTTTCCACAATTTTTATTGGTTCACTTCAAACACAATATCTCGATTTCCTTCCGACCAATCTTCTAGATGTAGTGTTCCCGACTGGTTTGCAATCTGGGGCAAAATATACTTTAGCCGAAGAATCTTCGCTTCTAAATTTGCTGAGGAACCAAGATTTATTAAAATACTGTTATACACAAGGGTAATACTCCCCTCATTTGTGAATCCAACTGACAAAACAGGCACTCCCTGTTCCTCTAAGTAGGAAAACAGATGCGTTAGTTCTCTTCTTCGCTTTGATTTCAAAGGAAGATTATCCCCTACAGATAAGCCTGATAATTCGACATCTTCCATGGTAACTTCCACCACAGTCTCTAATACTGTTGGAGAGACCTCATTTACCACTCCTTCAGAGTCAAAGTAAACCTGATTTCCATCCACATCCATCATTCTTCCTGTAAAGGACTTTTCTTTCACTTTTACCATTAAGGTATTAGGGTCTTTCAAAGAAATCTTTACGGAGTCTACAAATGGAATATCCTCTCTCGGGAAAATCAGATTTTTTCCCCAGCAATACACCGTATTATTAGAATACTCATCTGTAAACAAATACTTCGACATTTCCCCATCAGAATAAATGGTGTTACCTGAAAAGTTCACTTTTTCTACTGAAAAGAAAAATGCAATTACCAAAAATCCTCCTACAGCCAAAATTGCCAAAGCAAGGATAAGTCGTAAAAGGATGGAGAATACTCGCATGCGTTTTCGCTTTTTAATTTTTTTCTCTACTGCTTTTTTTCTCTTTGTCATATATTTACTTCGGTTCTATATATTTCGAAACTCCAAGCGCCAAGCCCATCTCAGAAAGCAATATCAAAATAGAAGTTCCACCATAACTAATAAAAGGCAGGGTAATACCTGTGTTTGGAATCGTATTGGTTACTACACCAATATTTAAGATAACCTGAATGGCAATGTGCGCCATTACTCCAACACAAATAAATCCACCTGTTTTATCCTTCGCATTAATGGCAATTACCATTAATCTCCAAATCAAAATCAAATACAATACAATGACGCAAATAGCGCCGAAAATTCCAAGTTCCTCACAGATAATAGAAAAAATCATATCATTCTGTGCTTCCGGAACGAAGCTTTTTTGGAAGCTTTCTCCTAAGCCCTTTCCAAAAAGTCCACCAGACCCAATGGCATACAGGGCCTGAAGCGTCTGATATCCTTCGTCGTATTTTTCCGGGTGCTGCCAGGCATCAATACGAGCCATACGATAGCCCTGGCCAAATATAATAATCGCCATTACACCAACAAAGGCCAAAAAAACAAAGGACACAAATACCCTCGTTTCCTTACTGGCAACAAATAACATAATATAGGTAATACCTAAAATAATCACAGCTGTAGACAGGTTATTGTAAGCTACCACTGCAACCAGAGGAATAATAATTCCGAACACCTTTAGTACATTTTTTGAACCCTTTAAGGCAGTGTCCGACTTTCCAATCAAAGTAGCTAAAAGTAAAATAACCGCTACCTTTGCAAGTTCTGAAGGCTGAAAGTTAATTCCGCCAATGGAAAACCAACGGGATGCACCATACTTTTCATTACCGGCAAAAATAACAGCAATACAAAGGATAATAGATGCCACGTAAGCTAATAGTGCAAACCTCTTCCAAAAACGGTAATCCACCTTTACAAAAAAGTACATCATTGCAAATCCCAGTAGTGCGGCTTTAAACTGACGCATTACATAGTGGGTTCCATCACCGAATTTTATAGTGGCATTATATGCACTGGTAGAGTAAAGCATAACCATACCAAAGGCCAACAATAAAATCACTGTAATCAGTAATCCAAAATCAAAATATTGAGTTTTAAAACGTCCTTTTTTTGACATAAAACTCTCTTACTCCTCATAGGCGCGGGCGAACTGTTTAAACATGTCACCACGCTGTTCATAGTTGTCAAACATTCCCCAACTTGCACAGGCTGGCGAGAGCAAAATGGCCTCACCGCTTTTTGCTTCCTTGTAACAAATATCCATCGCCTCTTTTAAGCTTTCTGCAAAGCAATAATCCATAAAGCCATGGGCCTTTGCACAATCTGCAATTTTTTCTCTTGTCTGTCCAATGAGTACAAGTTTCTTTACCTTTCCCTGGAAGGATTCAATCCACTCGTCATAGGTGGAATTCTTATCATATCCTCCGCCGATCAAATAGGTCGGACGGTCCATAGCTTCGATTCCTTTAATAGCCGCATCCGGATTTGTTCCCTTCGAATCGTTGTAAAAACGAACCCCTCTTTTTTCGCAAACATATTCGATACGATGTTCTACTGCATGGAAGGCCTTTAAACCACTTACGATTTCATCCTTTGAAACTCCCATTGCCTCTGCCATTGCAATGGCTGCCATTGCGTTTTCATAGTTGTGTAAGCCTAAAATATTTAGCTCATCCACATCAATGATTTTTTCATCTGGCATTTTATAAATAGAGCCTTCTTTGTAGTAGTATCCATCCAGGCCACCTGGTAATTTAGATGCACTGCTAAAATAAACCACCTTACAGTTTAATCCTTCACCGAACTTGCGAAGAACCTCATCTTCATAATTTAGTACGCAAACATCATCTTTTGTTTGATTCTTTGTAACAGACTCTTTTGCTGCAATGTAGTTATCCATGGTGTGATGTCTGTCTAAGTGATCCGGTGTAATATTTAAAATAGCACTTACCTTTGGAGCAAAGGTATCTGCTGTTTCTAACTGGAAACTAGAAATCTCAGCCACAAACACACTCTCTTCTGTGGAATCATTTACTCTTTCGGTATAAGGAATTCCAATATTACCAACTACACGAACATCCTTATAGTGCTGTTCCATTAAAAGTCCTGTCAAAGCAGTTGTAGTTGTCTTTCCGTTGGTACCGGTAATTGCAACAACCCTGCCCTTTCCTAAGGCATAGGCAAGTTCCACTTCTCCGGATAAACGAATATCAAAACACTCTAAGTCCTTTACAAAACCAGAATCTGTAGGAACTCCCGGACTTAAGACTGCGCAGGTTACTTCCTTTTTTATTTCCTCCGGAACACTTCCAAGGAAAATATCCGTTCCTTTCAAAGATGGATTCTTTTCAAAAAAAGCATCACAATTTAAATTTTCATTTCCATCGTAAAGGTAAAATTTTTCACCTTTTCCTTTTAAAAGATTTGCGGCAGCTACACCACTTTTTCCTGTTCCTACTACTAAATACACTTCCATTTTCTACACTCCAAAATAACTGATTACACACATTACAAGAGTAACCACACTAAATACAAGAACTACTTTTTTCTCAGACCAGCCACCAAGTTCAAAGTGATGATGAATTGGCGCCATTCTAAAAATTCGTTTTCCATGAGTCAGTTTAAAATAGCCCACCTGTAAAATTACAGATATAACTTCAATCATATAAATAAGACCAACGAGGATGATAAACAGTGGCATTTGCAATACATAGGCAATCCCTGCTACAAAGCCACCAAGTGCGAGAGAGCCTGTATCACCCATGAAAATTTTTGCCGGATAGTGATTGTAGATTAAGAATCCCAAAAGTGCTCCTATAACAGCTACACAAATGCAAACTAAATCAGGAGCTTCATGTAAACATACAACAGCAAAGAATCCTGCTACGATAATGGTAACGGTAGTTGCAAGTCCATCCAGTCCATCGGTGAAATTCACACCATTTACAGTACCTAAAACCGCAACAAATAAAATCACATAATTAAACCATCCAAAGTCTAAATATACACTAGGGAAAAATGGCACTCGAAGAGCCAGGCTAAGATGTAGTACCTGAGTAAGATAAAAAGCAAACACGATGGTTACTAAAAACTGCAATCCAAATTTTTGCCATGCAATAAGGCCGTCTGAACGGCGAAGTACTACTTTCAAAAAGTCATCCAAAAAACCAATAATACCAAAGCCGATGGTTAAGATTAAAACAGCTGCAGTTCTTCCTCCATAGGTAGCACTGATAATAATTCCTGCCACTAATACTGCAAGCATAATTAAAAGTCCACCCATAGTTGGAGTTCCGACCTTTGCCTGGTGAGATTCCAGACACTCACGCTCTGTTTGAGACGCTTTCAACTCTCTTAACTTCTTAATTAAAATCGGCATAAATAAAGCCACAATTCCAAATGACAGAACTGCAGATAACGCAATCATTGTTATCATAATTACTCTCCTTACTAATTTGAACCGTATGGAATCAACTCACCACTTACAGTGGAATCTTCCGGTTCTTCTATTGTTGAAATATTTAAATAGGGCAAAATTTGCACCAAAATATTATGTACGATTTGCTGTGCATATACGGAATGTGCCTGATCCTCCACATTCGGCTGGTCCACGATACAATATATTAGCACTTCTGGCTCATCTTGTGGGGCATATCCGATAAATGATACCAAATAATTTCCATCCCCACGAGGAAGTTTCTGTGCTGTACCGGTTTTACCGCCTAGATCATAGCCATAAACACCAGCAGTTTTACCAGTTCCGTCGGAAACAACCTGGCGCAAATATTCTTTTATCTGATTTGACACTTCACTGGAAATAATTTCTTTTTCTACCACAGGATTGATTTCATTTAATATATTTCCTGCTTCATCTTCAATTTGCGTAACAACATGAGGCTGATATAAATTTCCGCCATTTACAAGCGCACTAAAAGAAGATGCCAACTGAATCATGGTGGTATTAAAGTTTTGCCCAAAAGAGTTTGTAGCCAAATTAATGGTCTTTCCTAAATCATCTTCAGAATAGAGCAAAGAATCTGTTCTTGCTTCACCGGGCAAGTCAATATTTGTCTTTTGGCCAAATCCAAATAATCTTTGATAGTAATAAAAATTTGATCCGCCAATAATATAAGACATCTGCATCAAAGCATCATTACAGGAGTCCATCAGGGCACCGGCAATAGTTTCAAGGCCATGTCCGGAACGATTTACACAATGGATTTCATATCCGCTTATGTTTTCCACACCATCACACATAAAGGTTTCGTCTCCGGTTAAAAGACCGCTTTCCAATCCCATAGAAACGGTAAAGGGTTTAAATGTTGAACCTGGTTCATAGGTAGAACTTACACAGTAGTTTTGCCACAATCCATTCAACACATCCAACTGGGTATCTGTATCCATAGCTGCAAGCTCTTCTTCTGTATAAAGAGCACTTAAATCCCTGGGATTATTTAAATCAAAGGTGGGATAAGATACCATAGCATAGACTTCCCCATTTTGAGGATTCATAATCAGCACTGCTGTGTTTAAACTTCCGTCGTTTTCCTCGTCAGCATAAGCTGCATTAAAGGCTAACACCTCGTTTTCTGCAATGCTTTGAATATTCATATCAATAGATGTAATGATATTTTTACCATTTTCCGGATCAATGACTGTCTGTTCCAAATCATTATCGGAATTCAAGTAACCATAGGAACGACCATTTACTCCATTTAGCGTCTCATTGTATTCATTTTCCAATCCAAGGACACCGTTATTTCCTGAAGATACAAACCCTACCAAAGATGAGGCGTAGGTAGAATAAGGATATACTCGATCATATTCCTTTTCAAACCAGATTCCGGATATGGTCTTCCCAATATCTTCATCATCTTCGTACTCTTCAAAGGCTGCCATTTCTTCATAGGAAACCTTCTTTGCCAAGACGATATACTGACTATCGCTTTTTTCCTTTAGGGCAGTTCGCATAACAGTCTCATCGATTTCCGGAAAGCACTTTGTCACATAAGATACCGTCGAATCAATTTTATCTTCATTTTGATTCAACACCTTAGCATCTAAAATAACGTTGTATACATCCACCGATGTAGCTAAGACTGTTCCATTGGAGTCCACAATATCCCCTCTTTTATAAGGGATGATAGTACTGTCATATTCCAATTGAGAAAGAACGATTTTTTCATACTTATCTCCACTGGTGTATTCGATGTACATCAGTCTGCCTATTAGAACAACAAAAAGAACGCATATAACACCGAACACTAATGTCAGTCGCCTCTGCATTCTTCTTGATAACTGTTTTCTTATTCTTTTTTCCTGTCTTCTTCTTACAACCACAATTCAAACATTCCTAACGGATATTAGTATTGACTCATATAGTCTTCATCATCTATATCATAATACACTATTTGACCTTCACTTGCATAGACCATACCGTATTCGGTTAATGCAGTCTGTTTAATTGCATTAATATCTGTAGAAGTATTGATTCTAGACTGAGCGGCACTGTTAGAGGCCTTCATATCGCTGATATCTTCCTTTAAGGAAGCGATATTTGACATGTGAGAACGAATGCTTGTCTGTAAATTTACATAGCCAATGAAAAATCCGCCAAATGCTACAACAGCAGCAATCACTGCTACAGCAGTCATACGACTTCTTTTTAATGCTCTTGCGTTTTGACGAGCACGGCTCTTTTGTTTGCGACGACGCTCCTCTTCTTCTTCTCTTCTTCTAGTCTCTCGATCCGGAAGGATATCTCCAACACTTACAGCGCTTCCTTCCACATAAGTCTGATAATATTCCTGATTTAAGGCTACGTTTCCATTGCCGTAATAATAAGTTTGAACTTCTTTCATATCTTACACACCTCACTACTTGGCCATCGATTCCTTTGCATCACGCGAAGGAATCGACCCAAGCGTTCCCACTCTTAGCATCACGCTAAATTTTTAAGCTGTTTTTCTATATCGGAGATCTCTCTCCTCCTAAAAGCGTTGACTCGCTTAAAGTCCTCTTTCAAAGACTCGTAATTTCGCACTCTTTGATCTGGAATTTTCTTCTAACTCCTTTTCTCCAGGCAAAATCGGTTTTCTTGTTAACTGTTTCCCTTTTGATTTTTTTCCGCACACACAAACAGGGAAATCTTTCGGACAGGTGCAAGGGTCCTCGTTCTTGCGAAAAGCATTCTTTACAATGCGATCTTCTAAACTGTGGAAGGTGATAATTGCGAATCTGCCATCCGTGTTTAAAAGGTCCACCATATCGTCTAGGTTTTCTTCTAGAACAAACAACTCTCGATTCAATTCTATCCGAAGGGCTTGAAAGGTTCTTTTGGATGGATGGCCACCGGTTTTTTTCATCTTTGCCGGTATGGAAGCATCAATCACCGCATTCAACTGACCAACTGTTTCAAAAGGTTCTTTCTCCCTTTGTTGCACGATGTGTTTTGCTATATTTTTAGCGAATTTCTCTTCGCCATAGTCCTTAATAATATGGAATAATTCCGATTCGGAATACTCATTCAAAATTGTTGCAGCCGTTTTAGGATTTCTTTGATCCATACGCATATCCAAAGGCGCATCCGAAATCATGTAGGAAAAGCCCCGCTCTTCTGTGTCGAGTTGAAATGAGGAAACCCCCAAATCAAGTAGGATCCCGTCCACTTTCTCAATGCCGAGCTTTTCCAATTCGCTAGTCATATTCTCGTAGTTACTATGAACAATAGTTACCTTTTCAAACTGCCCTGCTTCTTTCAAGCGTTTTGTGGCTGCTTCAATGGCATCTTCATCCTGGTCAAAGCCAATGAGGCGTCCGGTGGTTAAACGTTTGCAAATCTCTGTACTGTGTCCCGCTCCACCTAGAGTGCCATCAACATAAATGCCATCTTCTTTAATATTGAGTGCATCAAGCACTTCATTTAACATTACCGAATAATGTACGAATTCTTTCATATTAGATTCCGATTCCTAACTCTGCCATTTGTTCGGCAATTTCATCCATATCATCAAAGTTATTGTTCTCGTCCCATTTCTGACCGCTCCAGATTTCCACACGGTTCAAAACGCCTACAGTCACAATATCTTTTGTTAAATCAGCAAACTCTCTCAACTGATTTGGAAGAAGAATTCTTCCCTGCTTATCAATTTCTACATTACAAGCTCCTGCAAAGAAGAATCTTGCAAACTTTCGAGCGCTTGCTGTAGTGGTATTTGCTTCTCGAAACTTTTCTTCAATTATGTTCCATTCAGACAAAGGATAAACAAACAGACACTGGTCGATTCCCTTTGTAACAACGAACTCTTTTCCTAAAGCTTCACGGAACTTTGCCGGTACGATTAAGCGCCCCTTTTCATCTATGTTATGCCGGTATTCACCCATGAACATAAGGGACACCTCCTCTCCATTTTGTTCCACTTTCATCCACTTTCTACCACTGATAAACAAATTTTAAGGCAAAAATGGCAAAAAATCAACCCGCAAAGCCTTATATTACAAGGTTTGCGGGTTGTGGAGGGATGTGGAGCAAAAGTGGAGGGCAATGGTTTTCGCCCATGTTGTGTCCGGTTTTATCCAAAACCACAACATCTTGTGCTCGCCTCTATTCTTTTGTGAGTATTCTACAAAATTCTTCCTCCATTTTTGTATTTTTTGTGCAAGAGCTACACTTCTTCCATGAAATATAATCTCGCATTGTGATCTTTCATGATACGAACATTTCCTTCCATATCAAATCCAGTGGATGCAAAAGCGGGTTTTAAGCCAACTCCTGCATTCATAAGAGCATTACCATAAGCCTCATAATCCTCTTTGTCACCCTTTGGTGTCACAAACTTATCAATAAGGTTATGTAAGAAACCATCCTGCTTTACATGGACTGGTACCGCTCCATTGATTAAATCTCCAAAGGTTTTAATGGAAACCTTACTTTCATTGCTGTAAAAATGATACTTCTTCAAAGGGTCAAGACCATAGGCATGATAATCCAAGAATGGTTTGTTTGGCTGAACTTCCTTTTGGAAAATCATACCAACTGCCTGCTTTTTATCCTTAGACACAACGGTCCACTCTACTACATTTCCAAACTTTCCTCTGTAGAAATTTCCAAACTGCATACATTCACGGAACTTCTTATAAATCTCTATCTGAGATTTAATTGCAGTCAAATCTTCTTTTTTCATATCAGAAAGATTGCATTCATATCCTAAGACTCCAAAAGAAGCCACTGCAAATCGAGAGTCAATTGGTACCCGTCGCAAGGTCTGATGGTTTGGTACGTTTGACACATGAGCAGATACGCAAGACATTGGATATCCATAGGAATATCCGTTTTGAATAGAAAGTCTGGCAATCGCATCCGTATCATCTGATGCCCAGATCTGTGGGAAATAGCAAAGAGCTCCTAAATCAAATCGATTTCCACCAGACGCACATCCCTCAAATAGTACATGAGGGAAACGCTCTGTTAAAGCTTTTGCCAACTGATAAAATCCCATAATATATCGATGGAACACTTCTCCTTGTGCATCAGCTGCTAAATGCTGTGAATACACATCAGAAAAGATACGGTTCATATCCCATTTTACATAGGCAATATTTGCAGATGAAATCACCTCGCACATTGCTTTTGTAATGTAGTCTACTACCTCTGGATTGGCAAAATCTAAAATTCTTTGATTTCGGCCTTCCGAATGTGCTTTTCCAGGAATCTCAATGGACCACTCCGGATGCGCACGGTATAGTTTTGAATCTACATTCACCATTTCCGGTTCAATCCAAATACCAAAATCAAGGCCGACTGCATTAATTTTTTCCGCTAATCCTTTTACACCACGAGGAAGTTTTTTCGTATTTACAAACCAGTCCCCAAGTGCGCGTTTGTCATCATTTCTTTCACCGAACCATCCGTCATCCATAACGAAAAGTTCAACGCCCACTTCCTTCCCCTTTTTCGCCAAGGCAACAAGCTTTGACTCGTTAATATCAAAGTAATTTGCTTCCCAGCTATTCAAGAGGACCGGTCTCGCTTTTTTTGACCATTCACCTCGAACAATGTGATTGTTTACAAACTCATGCATATTCTGACTCATGCCATTATGTCCTTCTTTTGAGAAGGTCATAACAGATTCCGGAGCTTCAAACTCATCGTTTGGCTTTAAATTAAAACTAAACTGAGTTGGATTTATACCACAAACCACACGGGTTTTATCGTATGCATTTACTTCTACTGCTTCATAGTGATTTCCTGAATAAACCAGGTTAAATCCATAGCAATCTCCCTGATGCTCTGCTGTTCCAGGACGGGAAATCATAATAAATGGATTTGCACGGTTAGATGAAGAACCGGTAAAGGATGAATTTACAAACTTACCTGCCTTTACCACGGTATCAACCATCTGCATTTCTTTAATCCATGCACCTCTAAAAGTAGAAACCGTAAGGCCAGCTTCATTATAATCAATCTGTGTCGACATCAGTCTCTTTAATTGAACCGTAGCTGAACTTGTATTTACAAATTTCGCACAACGGGTAATCACATCTTCCTCTTCATATACAAAGTAGGAAAGAACCAATGTGTATCCATTATTTTTATCCTTTAAGGTAACATGTAATCCTTCTACATTATCACCAAAGGAAGATGGAAGAGTTTTTAACTCTTCCTTTCCTTTTTTAATCTCATCAGAATCATAAACAAAATCTGTGGTTGCACTTCCATCTGCTGCCACTACTTCAACGAAAGGTTCTCTAATATCACCCTTTCCATAGCCAGATGTTTCAAGGCAAACATCCTCTAATGTAAATGACAAATGCTCCTGGTCATAGGCAATGGAGTTTCCCTGCTGAAAGGCTCTCTTTTCTGAAAGTGCTTCCAAATCAGATGCTTCATTAACAGTAATTTTAGCACCATAGTAAAGATGCTCTAACTGACCTGTCTCCATGACCTTGAAAGCATAACTGGTATTCTTTGTATCCAGCACAAATGCCGGATAATCTCCGTTTAACTTTCGAATCATTTCACTGTCCTCCTATATTAATTACATTTCCCTCTAGGAATCATAAGAGTTCTTTATGCGTTTTCGCGTTTTGCTTTTAATTCATCAGAAATCTCAACAAGCTTTTCATCTGTTAAGATATATCTCTTCTTAAACCAAAATACTGCGAAGATTAATACAGCAATTGGAATCAAAGACATTACAAGACGAAGTCCCATCTTAGAAGCCATATCAACGCTAGCTGCAAAATCAACTGTCTGATCAGCCTCTGTAGTAGCTGCATCACTTAAATGGAATACAGATAAAGCGATAGATGCAATAAATGCTGCAAGTCCTGATGCAAGTTTAACTACAAATGTCTGCATTGAGAAAATAACTGATTCATCACGACGGTTGTTCTTTAATTCACCATAGTCTACCGTATTTGCTAAGAATACAGTAACAATAACGTTATTCATACCAGCAGTAGCCATGATTAAAATACCTGGAAGTAATAAAGGAACAATGTTATTAGTACCTATAGTAGCCAATACTAAAAGAACAATATATCCAACTATCGACATTCCTGCACCGATATAGAAAATCTTAATGTTGTTAAAGAACTTTCTAAGTAAAGGATATAAAAGCATCATAGAAAGAATCTGTACACCACCACCAACAGTGTTAAATAAGGTGTAGTTGTCATACCAGGTTGCTCCACCAAGGTCATACTTAAAGAAGTAAAGTACTAGGTTTGAAGTAATATAAAGTGCTGTATTAATGCAAACGATAGTAACTACTACTGTCATAGCCTGATCATTTTGAATCAATGCTTTAAACATTTCGCCAACAGTTGCTGTCTTCATATCTACAGAAGATTTTTCTTTTACTGTTACACAGCAAATTACAATAAATACAACGAATAAAACTGCAATAATAAGAGCAAGATATTTGAAACCGTAAAGTTCTACCTGTTTTGCAGTTGCATCTGCTCCACCAGTTGCCTGTCCTAAAGCCTGTACCACTTTGATAGCAAAAATAGAAACAAGTGCAGAACCAACACCAGCGCAAGAACGGGCTAATGTTGTAAGTCCTTCTCTTTCCTTACCACCTTCAGTGAATGCAGGAATCATTGACCAGTAAGGGATATCCATCATAGTGTAAGTAACACCCCAAACGATATAAAATACTGCTGCATATGCTACCAATCCACTGCCGGAAAGTGTTGGAGGGCAAGCAAACATCAAGTACAGAATAATAGCATTTGTAATAGTACCAATTAAAAGCCAAGGTCTGAATTTACCCCATTTGGTTTTTGTCTTAGCTACTAAGACACCCATGATTGGATCGTTAAATGCATCAAATACACGGGCAACTAAAAGAATTACACCCATAATCCATGCTTCTACGCCTAAAATATCCTGATAGTAATAAAGGATATAACTTGCTGAAAGCATATATACCATATCTTTTCCTACAGCACCCAGGCCATATCCAAGCTTTGAAGCGCCTGTTAGTTTCATTTTTTCTTCTGCCATTTTTAATTTTTCCTCCTCTTTTAAGCCTAACTTATTTGTTTTTTAACCCCATGGCAATTTCTACAACCTTGTATGCACCATCGTACATACCGATTGAGTTGTTAATCTTGATATTTTCACACATTTCATTCAAAAGATCTGTATTCATAAAGAGATCTAACATCTGAATGGTATGTGGGATATCCCTACATTCTAATGAGCCATCACCGATTTCTGCTGAGTGGATTGCTCCCCACATTTCATGCTTTCCAACTCGTTTAATAAAGAGTTTTGGAATCGGATAAAATGCTAATTCAGAAGGTTTTGTAACAAGTACATCTGCGCTTCTCATTAAAAGATTGGTACAGTAAACTGCATCAAAAATATTTTCATGCCAGAATCCGTGGATTCCTTCTACTTCACCATCAATAGCTTCTTCTGCAAATTTTGTTGTAGCTTCAAAGTCATTGAAATGTTCTTTTGAAACTTCCTTCATTCCAGGAATTTCAGCTACTAATTCATCCCAAACGTTTTTGTAATCACCAACGTTTACGTAAAGAGCCGCTTTTCCTGCGTTGATCATAGGAAGTAAATATTCGATAATTGCAGCAAAGATTTCCTTTTGTGCTCCTGCTCCACCAATGGTAAGTAAAAATCTCATTGGCTTTCCTGAAGCTTTTCTATCACATCTCTTCTTACAATCTTCTTCAATGTTTGCTACGAGTTCATGATCAATATAATGGCCGGTGTAAACCAGTTCATCCTGAGGCATTGGTTTACAAACCTTATCCTTCATCATACCGTTACAAATACGATATCCCATATAGGCATTTCTACACTGAATGGTATGGATAGAACCTTCTGCAAAATGAAGGGCCATTGGCCAGTTATCACAAACTGCAGATACCACATTTTTCATTCCTGCATGAAGAGCTGCCTGAGCAGTCCATGCATGGGTAGAAATTACTGGAATGTCCTTTGGTACATTTCTATATACAGGAGCCATAAGTTCTGCATTTGCCTGATCGTTTGAGTTATATGTCAAAGCACGGAAACCTTCATAGTTCATAGGCTCCCAAACAAGCTTATTGAAAATTGGATTCTTTGATAAACGACTTCCCATAGAGTACAAATCATTTTGAGCACCAATAATCTTTGTACAAGTTGTTTCGTAGTAAGAATTCAAATCCATCCAATAAGGAGTGTATCCCATGTGATGTGCACAGGAAGCCATTGCCATAGACATACGATAATGGCCAAATCCCATACGAATATTTCCAATAATTACTCCTTTTTCATTGTCCCAAACAGGATCCGGAAGCGTACCATCCGGATGTTTTGATACATCAAAATGTGCATTCTGCTTCAGGTCTCCAACTAAGACATTTTGTACGCCTAAAGAATCCCCAATATAAGCATTCTTTTCCAAATGAATCGGATAGTTTACATTGGAATCATCACCAAACTTCTTTGCACTTTTTGCTTTGGTTTTCATGGCTTTTTTGTACTGAGCTTCGCCCAAATCATTTCCAAAAATAACCCTTGATCTGTCTTGCATTATTTTTCCCTCTTTCTTTATACTCGCCTACTTAGGCATTACGCTAACGTGGAATTTAATTTCCACAGTTGCTGCGCTCTCACAATGAATACGAAGGGTTGCATCCCCTTCTTCAAAGCAGGATTTTACATAGATACCTGCCATACCGCCTCTAAAAGGCACTACCTTTGGTCCGATGATTTCGATTGGTCCCTCTGTTTCTAAAAGCATAGCTTCCTGGAAATAAGGTAAAATATTTTTATTTTCATCAGAAGCAACCACACGAACCGATGCCACATCATAGGTATTTGTTTCTATTAATTCATTGGAAGAAACATCTACGCCAAGCATTACCTTTGTCATTGGTTTCTTCACAACTGACTTCACTACTTTTCCATCTTTAACGGCATCAAATCGATAACTCTTTGACTCGCCGCCCCAATCGCCAATGTACTTCTGGAATAATCCAACCGCATCATTCATTGACATATGATGGAATAAAATCAAGCGAAGAGCTGCCCAAATAACCTTTGGTGTCATCTTATATCCATGGATGGCAGTTTCATTTAAACAAATCTTTACAAGTTCGTTTTGTTTTGCTGAAAAGCCTTCGTTCTTCATCATTTCATCGCCGATTAAATCGTCGATTACCACTGGTCCGTGTTCCAAGTGAGGGAACAAATCAGAATGGGTATCGTATTCTTTAATCAATAGATTGTTCTTATACATACGAACGGAATCTGCATTTGAAATAATATAGGTATCTCCTCTTACAGATGCAGGATGTTCTCCAATATCCATAGAAGTAGTTACTTCTAAAACATCCTCATCCTTCCCCTGAGCCGCATACACAGCCGCAGCCATCTTTGGATTTCGAAACATATCCATTACTCCGTGGTAACAAATACGATCTCCCGAACCAAAGTCTTTATGAGTGTTGTAGTCAAACATACACCAGGCAAAGGAACCAGCTATATCTTCATAAGAATTTACAGACTCTAGTACTCTTGCATGACGAAGGGTATGTTCCATACGGTGTTCTTCCCAGTCGAAGCTCTTTGTAGGATACATATGTCCGTTGTATTCAGAAATCAAATAAGGTTTTTCTACATCGCTGGTTACCTTATCCTTTGCTTCACAACCTTCATTTTTGCCACTGTGTACAAAGTCGTTATAAGTGTATACATCTTCTAAAAGATTCATTTTCTTATAGCAACGTACGCCACCGGTTTGACGGGTAGGATCACATTTATGAGCCACTTCATTGGTTCTTTCATAAAACTCATCGTCGTCCTGGGATTCATTGATACGTACGCCCCAAAGAATAATGGATGGATGGTTACGATATTGTTCTACCATCTCTCTTGTATTCTTTACTGCAATATCCTTCCATCTTTCTCCACCAATATGCTGCCATCCTGGAATCTCAGTAAATACCAAAAGTCCCAAACGATCGCACTCATCAATAAAGTAATGAGACTGAGGATAGTGAGAAGTACGAACTGCATTTAATCCAAGTTCTTTTTTCAGGATTCTTGCATCCTGTCTCTGCATCGACTCCGGCATTGCATAACCAACATAAGGATAAGACTGATGACGATTTAATCCACGAATCTTTACCTTACGGCCATTGAGGTAGTACCCGTCTTTTTTAAATATGGAATGACGGAAGCCCACCATAGAAATATTGGAATCCTTCACTTCTCCATCTACTAAAATCTCTGTTGTAAGCTGATATAAGGCAGGACTTTCCACATCCCAAAGCTTAACGTTTCCTGCTAAGGTTTTCGTAAGTCCCTTTGCAGCCATAGGCTGTTCTGAAATTTGCTTATCATTTAAAATCTGTCGAACGCTAAGACGTCTATCTTCTGCTAACGCTTTTGCTTCATCAGATAATTCAATTACAGTTGTTAACTGTCCAGGTACCTCTAAGTCAGCAATCTCCTCTGAGCTTTTACCGGAAACCGTAATTCCCTCATCCACCTTTGGCATAAGGAAAATATTTTTCATATATACCGGATCTTTAATGTCCAAATATACATCTCTATAAATTCCACCATAGGTCATGTAATCAATTACAAATCCAAAAGGAGGTTGATCAATCTCTTCTTTTGAATTCACCTTTACGGTCAGCAAATTATCAATGTCATAACGAATTTCATTGGTAATATCTACTGTAAACGCAGTATATCCACAGAAATGTTCATAAAGCTTCTTTCCGTTTAAATACACTTCACTCTGATGTCCAACACCGTCAAAGGTTAAAAGGAGACGCTTTCCCTGCCACGCCTCATCCGGTACAATCAATCGCTGATAGCCGCAAATCATCTGATAAGACGACTCATCGAAATAATGAAATGGCACTTCCTTGCAAGTATGTGGAAGATTCACTTCTGTTCCGTTCTCCATAAAAGATGAAAGCATCTCTTCTGAAAAAGTCTCATTAAACTTCCATTTTCGATCAAAATATATTCTCTGACTCAAATCATCACTCCTAACTGTTCACACTAATACCATCAATTAAAAGATCTACCAAATGATGCAACGCATCCATATAATTTATCTTGTTATCTTCAAGTTCACTTCCATTTAAGAATCTTTCTAGAGAAGACTCATACACCATCTGAAAAATCGTAATATTTACTGGTCGAAAAACCCCTTCTTCCACACCTTGATTCAATAGTGCAATGGTGTAATCCCAACCACTTTCAATACGATCTGCAATTAACGTGTAAGCCTCTGGATATTTGCTTCTCATACTGTATAGCTGAGTAAAATCCAATCCTGCCACCTGATCTGGCATTACACCTAAAATCTTTCTTAAGCGATCTACTGTGGAAAGATCTGGCTCCTTCATAATCTCTTCTTCGCTTCTTTTAATAGCATCGAAGGTATAATTCACCATATCTGTAAACAAAGTTCTCTTGTCCGGAATAATGGTATAAATTGTCTTCTTACTCATTCCAAGCTTATTTGCTAAATCATCCATAGTGAATTTAGCGCCTTTTTCACGATAAACTTCTAAAGCTGCCTCAACGATTTTTTGTTTCATATTTTTCTCTTTTCTGATACTGCCCGTTTCCAAAAAACTTGAAAACTGTTTTTCGTTTCCAAAAAACAAATTCAGGTTTTTAAAGGTTTCAAGTGGAAACTGATTTTTCTAGGAAACTACAATTGTATTAATTAGTTTCCTTAATTTTATCATTAGTTTCCCGAAGTGTAAACTCGACACAAGTGCTAAAAACCTCTGTGGTTTTTTGTATGATATTACTATAAAAAAAGAGCTTCCCCAAAGGGAAGCCCTCTTAATAACAATATAGATTGTTTATCCTATTCGGATTATTCAGCTCTAGCCATAGCCTCTTCAAAGTCCTTAGTTCCTTCAAATACACAGTTAGAATAAGGATTCTTGCCCATTTCGATAGAGCGTTTAATAATAACTGAGATACAAACTACGTTGCATACTAAAGCGATGATGGCAACAACACCCTGAGCTGTAGGTTCAGCAGTGATTCCCATAGCTGCCATTGCTTCGTTAGCTGCAGAAGTCTTACCCTGGCCATTTGCATAAAGTTCAATAGCCTTTGAGTAAAGATCCATAGTTGTAATTCCGTTTTCTGTAGCACCACCGTATACATGAGGAAGTGCTGCTGCGAAAGTACCCTTTAACTGGAATAGAGGTACGATCTGAGCCCACATACACCAAATAGCAAGTGTGTTTGCACGGTTCTGAATCCAACCACCCTTGTTCCACAAAGCATTTGCAAATGTAGGAGCAAGTAAAAGTGCAACACCACAATACCAAGAATGTGTAGGAAGGTTCAAGTATGTATACTCGAAGTTCCATGTATCGTATGCAATGATGAACCAGATAGTCATATCAGGCCAAAGCATATCGCTCTTGTTCTTGTCCTTAGAAGTGAATAACTTAACGCAACCTGTCATACAGAAGATGTTAATCATTCCTGAAATGAAGTTTACGATGTTCCACCATCCGCCATAGATGAATACACCTTCGTTTGAACACCACCAAGCACCGGTGAAGTTTCCAGTGATTCCGTATGCTGCGAATGCTGACTCAAGATCAGAAACATTAGCGATCATGATGTTGGCAGCTACGATGAACCAAGGCCACCATTTGAACCATTCATGCTTTCCAAGTCCCTCTTTGTACTTGATCATCATGAAACCTACGCATCCGATATCTGCTGCGTAAAGTTTGAAGTAATGGAACCATCCGTCCATGTAAGCAACGGTAGGATTTGATGTTCCACCGAATGCACCACAGTGAATTGCAATGAAGTACACTGTTAAAATAGCAGGAATGATTACAAAAATAAGCATTCCGCCGAGTTTTGTGCGACGTCCGATTTCGTTCATGATAATTAAACCAGCGAAAACGAGGCACCAACCGATGAGCTGCATAGGAGCTGCATCGCTGTAAAGTTGAAACAACATATTTAACTCCTCCTCTTTTTAAAAATATGTTTTACCAAAAAATTATAGTTCTCTGTTAAATTATTTTCAATCGATGCAGGGGATAATACACACCCTGTGTATTTTGTGTAACAATCGTTCAAAGTCCTACAAAAATCAAGGTTTCTCAGAGTTTTTTGATTTTTGATTTATACAATTTAGTAAAAATGTTTAAAAAAAGCTTTCGATCAAAAGACCGAAAGCTTTCTAAAATACTATGTTTCTATTTCACAACTGTTTTTATAGAGTAGATACAAATCTTCTAAATGCCTCTAAACCTTCTTCGCTACACTTAAAGACACCAGCATCCTCTAATACCTTGCAGAATACGATTCCCACTTCTTTTTGCAGGATTTCTTCTACATTGTCCTTTGTGATGGTGTAGTTTCCTTTGAACTCATCCACCCAATCTGCATGCTTTGCAAGAACCTCATCTTTGCGAAGATTCTTTCCGGAAACAATGGCATCTGCCAACTGTTCCAATTCTCCCTTTAATCGAGATGGAAGCACTGCTAGTCCCATAACTTCAATCAGGCCAATGTTTTCCTTCTTAATGTGATGAAGCTTTTCATGAGGATGATAAACTCCCAAAGGATGTTCCTCTGTTGTAATGTTATTACGAAGTGCCAAATCTAACTCAAATAAGTCACCTCTCTTACGGGCAATTGGAGTAATGGTATTGTGAGGTTCTCCGTCAGTTTCTGCAAAAACAAATGCTGCTTCATCGGTATAACCTCTCCAGGCACCCAGGATATGATCTGCTAAATCAATGATTCGCTTCTCATCCTTACACTGTAAACGAATTACTGATAATGGCCATTTTACAATACCACAGGTAACATCTTCATAACCCTTTACACTAAAGGTATCAATAATAGGAGCCTTTTCCATAGCAAAGGTATAATGTCCACCCTGGAAGTGATCATGGCTTAAAATAGATCCCCCTACGATTGGCAAATCTGCATTTGATCCTAAGAAGTAATGAGGGAATAACTTAATAAAGTCAAAAAGCTTTACAAAAGTAGCCTTTTCAATCTTCATAGGTGTATGCTGTCCGTTAAATACAATACAGTGTTCATTGTAGTATACATATGGAGAGTACTGAAATCCCCAATCACTGTCATTGATACGAATTGGAATAATTCTGTGATTCTCTCTTGCCGGATGATTTGCTCTTCCTGCATAACCCTCATTTTCCACGCAAAGCAAGCATTTTGGATAAGCTGACTGAGGTGCATTTTTCGCAGCTGCAATGGCCTTTGGATCCTTTTCCGGCTTCGATAGATTAATGGTAACATCTAAGGTTCCATAATCTGTATCTACTGTCCATTTCAAATCCTTTTTAACACGATAGGTACGAATGTAATCAGAGGCACGGCTCAATCCATAGAAGTAATTTGTAGCTTCCTGCGGGCTTTCCTCATATTTTTCTTTAAATACACGCTGTACCTCTGCCGGACGTGGAGTCAAACAATTCATAAGCTTTGTATCAAACAAGTCACGATAGACAATGCTGTCTTCGATAATTCCTCTTTGAACTGCTTCATCCAACAAGTCCTTTAACACTTCCTCTAACACGATGTTTGACATATCGCATTCAACATCTGTGTACTCATCCTCATGAAAACATTCTAATAATAAATTTGTTGCATATACTCTCTCGCACTCTGGCATCAACCCACTGCTGATTCCATACTGAACTAATTTTTTAATGTTTTCGCTTAACATTAATGCTCCCTCTCTTTTCTTACTTTAATAAAAATTTTATCTTTTAATTTAATAAAATGATAAACCAGATAAATAAGCGACAGGATTACAAGTACTGCTGATAATACCTGAGACACTGCCACGTTCGTACCAGAAAACTTTAACTGATCTGTACGAAGCCCTTCAATCCACATTCTTCCAAGTCCATACAACGCCAGGTAAAAGAACCATATTTCTCCATCAAAGGATTTCTTTTTTCGAAGGAAAAATAAAAACAAAAATACACCTACGTTCCAAAGACTTTCATATAGAAACGTGGGATGAACGCTTATAAAAGATATGCCATCTATAGTCACAAGATGTTGCATCATCTCTGTCGTAATGTCTGTACTGTCACGAACCGCCTCTATTGGAATCTGCATAGAGAATAATCCATCAGAATATCCACCAAAAGCTTCCCGATTAAAGAAGTTTCCCCAACGACCGAAAACCTGTCCGATCAAAACTCCTAAACAGGCAGAATCTGCAACATCTAAAAATTTTAATTTTTTAATATGGCATACAATCAGTGTACCAATAAGTCCACCAATAATACCACCATAAATCGCCAGTCCGCCTTCCCGGAACTTAAAGACATCAATCCAATTGTCTTTGTATTCATCCCACGAAAAGACGACGTAATAGACTCTCGCACCGATTACTCCTATAATAATCGCCCAAAGAATCACATCCATATACGCATCTTCGTCCTGACCTTTTCTTTTTGCATCAGACAAAATGAAGGCCCCTGCAAGTACCATCCCAAAGGCTATGATCATTCCATAATAGGCAATGTCAATACCAAAGAGTTGTATGCTTTGGCCCACGTTTTTAAAAGCAATGTGTAAGTTTTGAAATAAAATACTGTCTACGCTCATTCTTCCTTGTCCCGGTCTTCTAACATCTGGTAAATCTTAATGCGCATAGACTCCCTGTCTTCTAAACCGAAGAAAATGCTACCGCAGTCAAAAGTACCGTCCTCTCTTTTATTGCATCGGACGATTTTCAAGAAGACATCCACTGTCTGTTTGGTCCAAAGAGTTATTTTGCCCATATAGCAATCCCCAATGTTTAACTCCTTATCACAATGAAATCCCACACCATTTTCAGAAACATCATGTACTGAGATTTCAATTTCTGGCGCCTGTCCCTTGTCAGATTTGCTAACCAGTTTCAAGGTAAATCGATCCTCCAGTTCAGATCTTTTTTTCCGTCTCTTCTCGTCCATATTAATTCCCCCTATCACGCTCCACAGTTTCTATTATCAATATACCATTAAAGAATTATATCATCAAATCTGTTTTTTCTTTGCTCTCTTTAATCATTAGATTTAGTTTCTTACATGGAATACTAAGTACCAATCCAATTACAAGAGCAACACCGATATAGGTTAAAAGTCCTGACATATATACCCAATAATCGTTTTCATACATTCCGGCTACGCATTCTCGAATGGCATTCATTCCATAGGCAAATGGCATATATTTATACATGAGCTGATAAACCACAGGAAGAACTTCTACCGGGAAGGTTCCACCACTTCCTGCCACCTGCAATACCATTAACACAACTGCAACGGCCTCTCCAACTGCTTCGAAGGCATAGGTAAGTGAATACAAAAGCAGGGTAAAGGTAAAGCTCGTAAAGGAGCATGCCAGCCAGAATAAAAACTTATGCTGACACTGAATCTGAGTAAAGAACAATGCACCAAACACCGTTATGACGGTCTGTAATTGACCAATCAAGAAAAATACGATGTATCGCCCAAAGAATTCTTCAAAGGTGGTCATCTTCTCAACACCAGGAATCGGTTCTACCTTTGTATGAACTAAAGCAACTAGTATCAGCGCCCCTACCCAGATGGATAAGACAATATAAAATGGAGCTGTGGCAGAACCATTGTTTTCCACTTCATAAATGTTTTGCTGATTCAAATCAATAGGATCAGAAATAAAATCTGAGATCACTTCCGGATCTGTCTCAATAAGCTTTAGAAGCATTTTATACTGCTCATTTTCTTCCATTCCCTCCATGTCAGAAATCAATCCCTGCAAATCCCCCTGCATTCCAAGGATTTCATCTCTTGTGCTCTCTAGGTTTCCTTTTCCCATAGAAAGCATATCCGGATAAGAACCTAAAATATCAGAAAGTTCCTGAATTCCAGAGCTGGAATAATTTAAAAGAGAACTTACTTCATTTAAGGACTGTCCAATGGCACTCATAGTAGAAGAAAGTTGAGGTTCTACTGTATTTTTGTAATCATTAGATAGGGTTTGAAGTGATTCTCTTGCTCCCGATACTTCTCCTAAAAGGGCATTCAAAAGGGACTGTGCATCCTGCTGGGTTCCCTGTGCACAAGCCTCTAGAGCTTTTGCATTTGTAATCATAGTGTTAAAATTCGTATCCACATCATCAATACCTGCATCAATGATGGAATTATACTGTCCCTTCACCCCGGAAGATGTGGTTTGGAAGGCAGCCTGAACAGCGGATACTGCAGTTCTAATAGATGCAGCCTGAGCTTCTGTAATTCTACCTGCTGTTTGAACGTCGTCTAACACCTGGGACAAAAGCGATTCCAGCTGAGCCAACTGGCCATCTGCTTCCTCTAAACTAAACATCACCATGTCAGATACTGTGGATACTGCTTCTCCGCCGGAATCTGCAGCAGCATCAGCTGCATTAATCATAGCTCTACTGTTATTTTCAATATAGTCTAACTCATCCGTAACACCCTTTGTTGCTTCCATCAAAGAATCAGAAGCATCAATCAAACTAATAAAGGAGTTTAAGATTGCTACTGATGTAGACAAATCCGAATCCATTCTCTTTAGTTTTGAAAGTGCACTGTCAGAAAGAGCAGCGGTATCAGAATCCTCTCCTGAAACAATGTAGGCACTTGCCTTTACCATAGTTTCTGCTAAGGTACTGACAAAGGCTTTGTTTACCTCTTCTTGCACCGTGGTTTTTACTTTTCCTGTAATCTTTGGTGCAATGGCATTTTTCTTTTCATTTTCATAATAGATAATACGAGGATGATTTAAATCACCTCCAATGAAGCTAAGCATATCTTCAGAAAAGTTTTGGTCAATAACCAAGGCAGCATAGCACTGTCCACTTTCCACCTGTTCCACTGCTTCATATGAGCTGTCCAAAAATACCCAGTTGATACTGTCATTTTCCTTTAAATTATCAACTACAATCTGGCCAACGTTTACTTCTATTCCATCTAAATCTGTTCCCTCATCTGCAGTGGCCACCGCAACAGAAAGCTGACTTGTTGCCTCTTTTTCATAAGGTGCCCAGTTTGACAGTATATTAAACCATGCGTATAGAGAAGGAATTACAGATAATCCGATAATAACAACAACCGCTACAACGTTGGTATATAAATGCTTTGCATCAGAGGCAAAAATACGAATAATATTACGCATTGTCATCCTCCTTTAGCTTTTCAATTTTTTCCATCACTTTTTGTTTCCCCTCATCGATTCTCGCATCAATGGCATCCATCTTTCGGTTCACTTCTGCCTCGGCAATTTCTACCTTTGCACCGATCAAAGAATCTGCCTGTTTTTCTGTTTCGCCAGAAAAATCCATTAGCTGCTCCTGCAGCTTATAATCACTGTACTCGATATATACAAGATATGCCGCAATCCCAAATAAGGACACAATCCACAAAATTAAAAATATTAGTTTTGAATCTTTTACAAAAAAACTCATAAACAAAAATACCAGGGGAAGCAAAATATTTACCTTTAATCCCACACGTATTTTATTCTGATTCTTCTCGTGCAAATCCTGCTGATACTGCGTATATTTTTCAAATGCTTTCTTATAATCCATAACTACCCTCTATAACATCTTTGTATCTTCCATACGTTTTTCCATAAAGTGGCTCAAAGGCATAAATGGCTTTCGAATCCAAAGTCCAATGGCTAGGGATGCGATTACAAAGCCGCCTAACTCCAATAAATAGATGACGTAGTCGTGACCATAGAATCCTGCGATACACTCTCTCATGGCATTGATGCCATATGGGAATGGGAAGAAAATATAAACTCTCTGGAAAAATTCCGGTAAAAGTTCAATCGGGTAAGTACCACTACTTCCTGCAATCTGAAGTACAACAATTACAACTGCCAATGCCTTTCCCACATCTCCAAAAGCAAGAACCAAAGAGTAAATCAGTAGGGAAAATACAAATCCCGTAATGGCCGACGCCACCCAGAACAAAAATGGATGAACGCACTGTACATGTAATAAATACAAATCTCCAAGTACAATAATCAATGTTTGAATCTGTCCCACCACGAAAAAGATAAGATATCTTCCAAAGTACAATTCATAATCTTTTGCATCCGGATATCTGTCTTCTGAAGGTTTCACTTTTAAAATCGCTGTTAAAATCAACGCTCCAACCCAAATGGCAAGCACGGTATAAAATGGTGTAACTGCAGAACCGTAATTTTCCACCGGATAAATGGCTTCTGATTCAATCTGTACCGGTTCTGAGAAAAATTCTCCATAGATATCCGGATTTCCAGATAGGGTGTCCATTAATACTTCTACTTTTTCATCATCTGAAGCCTCTTGCACCTTTTCAATGGTTTCTGTCAATCGATCGCTTAACATGGCTAAGGCTTCTTTTGTTTGTAGTAAACTTTGATTTCCAGAATTAACAGTTAACTGAAGGGCTCCAAAAATATCTCCCATACCAGCCAGGGTTCCTGATAAATTCGTCATCAATGTATTTGCATTTGTAATGACAACCGATAGGGATTCTAAGGTCTCATCCAATTGAGGAATCAGGCTCTTATCCAATTTTGATTGCATTGTTTCTACAAAGCCAATCAATCCATCTAATTGCTGAATAAGGGCTGCTTGATTACTAGAAAACGCCTCTTCAGAGGTAGTTGCTGCAAGTTGGCTTTGAATGGTTGCAATCTGAGTTTCCATATCGCTTGTAATACCAAGTAAGGTAGAAATCGTTGAAACCGTATCTGATATGGTGGTATTTCCTGTAGTATCTGTAGCAACGGATACCAAAGATGACTTTAACGCTGTCAGTGCCTTATCACTTTGATTTAAATCTGAAATGGTTTTATCCAAAGCTTCATTCATAGCTTTCACGTCATTTGTTAAAATGGCCGCTTCCAGATCGCTCTTTGCTTTTGTAAGGGCATTGTCTACTGATCCAAGAGCCAGAGACACTTCCTTTGAATAATCCGATAAGGTTCCCTGGCTGTCTTCAATACTATCACTTGCATCTGCTAAAGATTCCTGACCTTCCTTTGCCTTTTCCTCATAGTAATCTACATCTTTGTCCGCACTTGAGATTGCAGAGGAAAGAACCTGATTTCCAGCCACAGCTCCATCAATGGTCTTTTCATATTCCTGTAATTCGGAATTCACCTTTTCCATTCGTTCAATCAAAGAATCGATGCCGCCATCTTCTTCGATATCATCAGCCAGCTGATTTGCATCTTCAAAAATCGTAGTAGTCATAACCTTTACAAATTTTTCATTGATATTATTTTGCAAAGTTTCCACTACGGTATCTGATATTTTTGTTGCTACGGGGTTTTTCTTTTGATTCTGATAAAAGATCAGCTGAGGTTTTTCTACATCTTCAATGAACACGTTGTACATGTTATAAGAAAAATCTTCTGTTACTACAACGGCTCCATAATAGGTGCCATCCTCAACCTTTGCTAGAGCTTCCTCTTGAGAGTCTACAAACTGCCAGTCAATCTTATCGTTTTCTTTCAACTCTGCGATAATGTCATCACCGGCATTTTCGTATACTCCCTCGTCATCCGTGTAACCTTTATCCAGTGACACTGCTGCCATTTTCAGGTTTCCGGTATTTCCGTAAGGATCCCAGTTAGAATAGATATTACACCAGGCATATAATGCCGGCAAAAAGCAAACGCCCACCACAATGATGAGCGCAAAAAAACTCTTAAATAAATGTTTAAGATCTGTATGAAAAATAGTTTTTATCATTTTCATTGATTTATTCTCTCCTTTTGAATCAATGAAAATTATAACATTTTTTTATTTGTATAACACCTACAAATTAATACATTTGTTTATGTCTCATCGATAATCAACATTGCATCGCCAAATGAGAAGAAACGATATCTATCTTTTACTGCTTCTTCGTAGGCCGCTAAAACATGCTCTCTTCCTGCTAAAGCAGAGACTAGCATAATAAGGGTAGACTGAGGCAAATGGAAGTTTGTAATCAATCCATCAATCACTTTAAACTCATAGCCCGGGTAAATGAAGATTTCTGTATCACCGCTCTTTGGCTCTAAGCATACATTTTTACCATCAATCTTTTCTGCCACTGCAGACTCTAGGGTTCTCGTAGAAGTTGTTCCAACGGAAATTACCCTTCCACCATTTCGTTTGGTTTCATTGATAATATCACAGGCTTCCTTTGACACTTGAAAATACTCCGAATGCATGTGATGCTCTAAAATGTTTTCCACCTTTACAGGACGGAAGGTTCCTAGACCTACATGAAGTGTAACTTCAGCAATCTTTACTCCCATGGCTTTAATTTCTTCTAGAAGTTCCTTTGTAAAATGAAGTCCTGCTGTAGGAGCTGCTGCGGATCCTTCGTATTTTGCATAAACTGTTTGATAACGATTCTTATCTTCCAACTTATGGGTAATATAAGGTGGAAGCGGCATTTCTCCCAGGGAATCCAACACTTCTTCAAAGATGCCTTCATAGGAAAAGCGAATCATTCGATTGCCTTCCTCTACCACATCAATTACTTCTGCTGTTAAACGTCCATCACCAAAAGAAAGTTTAGCACCCACACGGCATTTCTTTCCAGGTCGCACTAAAGTTTCCCAAACGTCCCCTTCGTGACGTTTTAATAGAAGCACTTCCACTGCTGCTCCTGTTTCTGCCTTCACACCATAGAGTCGTGCAGGTATTACCTTTGTGTTGTTAATTACAAGGCAGTCCCCTGGACGCAAATACTCTTTTACATCATAAAAGTGGCGATGGGTTACATCGCCGCTTTTTTTATTTAAGACCATTAGTCTTGATTCATCTCTTTTTAAGAGAGGATCTTGAGCTATTAATTCCTCTGGAAGTTCATAGTCGTAATCCTCTACTCTCATAGCTAATTCGCTCATGAAAAAATTCCTTTTCTAATCAAAATTTCTTTTACAGAAATTCCATTATACTCTCTTAAGCACGAAGTTCAATATTTAATTCCTTAAGTGCTTTTAAGATTCTTTCCATTGCTGAGGTAATATCCTCTTCAGAAAGGTTTTTATCCTTTGCTCTAAAGGTCAAAGAATATGCCATTGACTTATGGCCTGTAAGAACCTGCGCACCCTCGTATACATCGAAGAGTTCGTAAGATTCTAAGTAAGCGCCGCCCTTCTTTTCAAAGACTTCTTCAATATCACCTGCAAGAACACTCTTAGGTACTACCATGGAAATATCTCTTGTAGCTGCCGGGAAGTTTGCAATTCCCTGATACTTCTTATCGAAGGATGACATCTCAACAATATATGGCATATCGATTACTGCCACATAGGCTTCCGCTTTCATATCGTAATTCTGACAAACAAGTGGATGTACCTGTCCTAAGTAACCAACTACAGTGCCATCATAAATAATGTTTGCCTGACGTCCTGGATGGAGGAAGTTCTTTTGTGCCTTTGGATCATAAGAAATCTTTTTATTCATTCCACACTGACTTAAGAACTCTTCTACCACACCCTTCATGGTAAAGAAATCTCCATCTCCATAGAATCCCAAAGTAAACTGCATACGTTCCTCAGGAAGTTCTGTAATAGGAAGGCTCTTTGGAAGATAAATATTACCAAGTTCATATAAACGAACATCTTTGTTTCTTCTATTGTAGTTTGTAGCAAGTGAAGTTAACATTCCGTTTAAGGAAATGGTACGCATAATTGAGAAATCCTCTCCAAGTGGATTTGAGATTACCACTGCTTCACGTTGCTTATCATCTCCATCTAAAAGTAATTTATCAAATACCTTTGGACTTTCAAAAGAATAGGTATATGCCTGAGAGAATCCACAGTATTCAGCCACATCTCTCGCAATATTTTCGATTTCCATCTTATAAGAAATCTTTCCTGCAGTAGCTGCTCCACTAGGTAATGTAGTAGGAATCTTGTCATATCCAAAGAATCTTGCTACTTCCTCTGATAAATCTGCATAGGATAATAAATCCTGACGGAAGGTAGGAATCAAAACGCTCTTTCTGTCATCACTTACTTCTAACTCTAAGCGTTTAAAGTAATCTAACATCTCTTCAACAGATACGTCTGTTCCAAGGATTTTATTATAGCGTTCTGGCTCAAAAGGCAAGGTAATAGGTTCATTCTTTTCAGGATAAATATCTACGACTCCTCCTACCACTTCGCCACAGCCTAACTCTTCTACTAACTGGCAGGCTCTGTTCATTGCACAAATTGCATTGTTAGGATCTAAGCCCTTTTCAAAAATACCAGAGGCTTCTGTACGCATACCTAACTTCTTTGCAGAAAGACGGATGTTTGTTCCATCAAAGGTAGCTGCTTCAAAAAGCATGGTAGAAACATTATCTGTAATCATGGAATTTTCACCACCCATGATACCACCGATACCAACTGGCTTCTTTCCATCACAGATCATTAAAATGCTTTCATCAAGTTCATGTTCTACTCCATCTAAAGTAGTAAACATTTCACCCTGCTTAGCATTTCGAACAACAATTTTCTTATCTTCAATGGTATCCAAATCATATGCATGCATTGGCTGACCATATTCTTCCATAACATAATTTGTAATATCTACAATGTTATTGATTGGGCGAATTCCCTGAGCGCGAAGTCTTTCCTTCATCCATTCTGGAGAAGGTCCAATCTTAATGTTCTTTACTACTCTTGCAGTATATCTCTTGCAAAGATCATGATTTTGAATCTCTACAGAAATATAATCGTTTACATCTTCTGAATTACCGGTCTCTGTTACAACAGGTGGCTTAAACTCTTTTCTAAAGGTAGCTGCTGCTTCTCTTGCAATACCAATCACTGAATAGCAGTCTACACGGTTTGAAGTAATCTCATACTCTACTACTGCATCATCAAGGCCTAATACTTCAGCTGCATTTGCACCAACCTCTGTATCTTCCGGGAATACATAAAGTCCGTCAGAAGGTGCTTCAGGGAACATATCGCAGTCTGAACCAAGCTCTTCTATAGAGCACATCATTCCGCAGCTTTCTACTCCACGAAGTTTACCTTTTTTAATCTTTACGCCGCCTTCAACTCTCTTTCCATCATGTCCACCGGCAACGCGACCACCATCTAAAACTACAGGTGTCTTCATACCAACTACTGCATTTGGAGCACCGGTTACGATTTGAACGGTTTCAGTTCCAATATCCACCTGGCAGATAACAAGTTTGTCTGCATCCGGATGAGGTGCGATTTCTTTGATTTGACCTACTACAATCTTGTCCAAGTCTCCATCTAGCTCTTCAAAGAACTCTACCTTTGAACCAGATAAGGTCATTGCATCCATATATTCCTGAGGTGTGACATCTTCCATGCCAGGCACCATACTCTTTATCCACTTTAAAGAAGTCTTCATTTTCTTATCTCCTTTTTTCTACTGTTGCGAATTGTTTTCACTATGTAAATTTCTCTTCTTGTCGAATATTTTTAACTTTATTTCGATTAAAGATTTCCTTACTAGAACTGGCTTAGGAATCTCTCGTCGTTTTCGTAGAGAAGACGCATGTCGTCGATTTCGTATTTTAAAAGTGCAATACGCTCTAAGCCAACACCAAAAGCGAATCCTGAGTATACTTCCGGATCAATGCCACTCATCTTTAATACCTTAGGGTGTACGGTTCCGCAACCAAGGATTTCAATCCAACCTTCGCCCTTACAGAAGCGGCATCCCTTACCGCCACATTTAAAGCAGGTAACATCCATTTCTGCAGATGGCTCTGTAAATGGGAAATGATGAGGACGGAATTTCACCTTTGTATCTTCTCCAAACATTTCTTTTGCAAACTCCTGTAAGGTTCCCTTTAAATCAGCAAATGTAATGTCCTTATCGATTACCATACCTTCGATCTGATGGAAGGAAGGAGAATGGGTTGCATCTACTTCATCTGAACGGAATACTCTACCAGGTGCAATCATACGAATAGGAAGTTTTCCTTTTTCCATTTCACGAACCTGAACCGGAGATGTCTGTGTACGAAGTAAAATATCCTTTGTAATATAAAATGTATCCTGTTCATCCTTTGCAGGGTGATTTGCAGGAATATTTAATGCTTCAAAGTTGTAGTAATCAAGTTCCACTTCAGGTCCTTCTACTACTTCATATCCCATACCTACGAAAATCTTTTCCACTTCCTGTAAGGCAATGGTATTTGGATGACGATGTCCAATTTTATTCTTCTTGGCAGGAAGGGTAACATCGATTGTCTCTTTTGCAAGACGAGCTTCCATTTCCTTTTTCTCTAAGTTCTGCTTTGCTTCTAAAAGCTTTGCTTCGATGGCTTCTCTTGTTTCATTTACCATCTGACCAACCTTAGGTCTGTCTTCCGGAGATACATCCTTCATACCCTTTAAGATTGCGGTCATTTCACCTTTTTTTCCTAAGATAGAAACTCGAACATCATTTAACGATCCAAGTTCTTGAGCATTTTCGATTTGCTCTAATGCTTTCTTTTGAATTTCCAGCAATTTGTCTTTCATAGTTTTCCTCCAAAATTAAACTCAAATTCTGCGAGAACGGATATATTTTTCCATAAAAAAAGCTCCGTCCCCATATACTAGGGACGAAGCATAAACTCCGCGTTACCACCCTGATTCCTGTAATAAAAACTACAGGCACTCAATTCTTTATATAATTGTAGGCTCCTACTTGAAATTCGCTTTGCACCAATATGAACAGGGCTTCCAGCCTGTGACCCCGTCTCTCTCTCACGGAAGATGCATCACTACTGTGAGTACTCATCACCTTTACCGCAAATAATGATAGCACGGCAAAATTTAAAATTCAAGGCAAAAAATAACCCAAAATGCTAAGCCTGCGATTTTGACTCCTAGCTAAAGCTAGGTGGGTTACCGCAACTCATCTTTTGCCGTCCACTAGCGTCAAAGACGGAGGCATGACAGCCAATGAGAAATATAGGAGTCCCGTTTAAAGTA
>JAILMB010000162.1 GCA_024692825.1 Lachnospiraceae bacterium
AATGAAAAAGACATTGTGAAATTAAAAGAAGGTATGAAGGCTACCATCACATCAAATGCTCTTCCAGATCAGGAAGTAAGTGGTGAGATTACACAGGTCATCAATTTTGCGTCAGCAGATACCCAAACCACGTCTACAGACGACATGGGTACTTCATCAGGTGCTTCTTACAGTGCAAATATAAACATTGATCCTGGCAGCAGTTTACTTCTTGGAATGTCAGTAAAGGTGAATATTATGATTAGTAATGAAGGTTCATCTTTGGCAGTTCCTTATGACAGTATTGGAGAAGATGAAAATGGTGAGACTTATGTATTCCGTGGAAATGACAATGGAGATGGCACATATACGATTGAAAAAGTAGCAGTAACAAAGGGCGCCAGCAATGACTATTACACCGCCATTGAAGGAGATGTAGCAGAAGGCGATTACATTGTGTTATATCCATACATGGTAGAAGAAGGAAGTTCTACAGAGTTATCTATCGTAGATGGAACAACGGATTTGACCTATGAGTCTGAAGATGAAACGGAAGAGTGGTGATAAGATGAGCACACCAGTAATTGATATGACTCATATTATCAAGCGATATTATGAGGGACAGGAAAACGAATTAGAAATCCTTCATGGCATTGATTTACGTGTTCACGAAGGTGAGTTTGTCTCTGTTGTGGGTGAATCCGGTTCCGGTAAATCTACGTTGATGAATATTATAGGAGCCCTGGATCGACCTACAGAGGGAGAATACTTTTTAAATGGTGAAAATGTTGGTACCTTAGATGATGAAGCCTTAAGTGACATTCGAAATCGAAAAATCGGATTTGTCTTTCAGAGCTTTTATTTGATGCCACGTATTTCAGCAGTAAGAAATGTAGAGGTGCCCCTTTTGTATGCTGGCATTTCTGAAAAAGAACGACATGAACGGGCTATGGAACAGCTGGCTATGGTGGGCATGGAAGAAAGAGCAAATCATAAACCAAGTGAGCTTTCCGGTGGACAAAATCAAAGAGTGGCCATTGCAAGAGCTATGATTAACAATCCATCACTAATCCTGGCAGATGAGCCAACAGGAGCTTTGGATTCTAAGACCGGACACCTGGTCATGGATTTATTTCATAAATTACATAAAGAATATAAAAAGACCATTGTTTTAATTACTCACTCCCAGGAGTTAGCGGAAGAAACAGAGCGAATCCTTACTCTTTCGGATGGAATGATTATTTCAGAACGAAGAGGAAAGCGCTTTGATGAAATAGAAGGGGAGGGATAAGCATGAATTTAAAAGAAAGTATTCGTCTTTCCTTGGAAAATATCCGAGTGAATAAAATGCGTTCCATCCTTACCATGCTTGGAATTATTATTGGTATTAGTGCGGTGATTACCATTACAACAATTGGTAATTCCCTAAAGAGTACTATTTCAGCATCTATGAATTCAATCGGTGGAGTAAATACTATTTCTGCATATATGACAGCTGATGCGGATTATGAAGAAATGGAATCGGAGGATTGGGAATATCCGACCCAGACGGAGGCTGAGAATCTGAAATGGGAAGATATGTCAGCTTTTATGGATGCCTATCCGGATCAGATTTCTACCATAGTTGTAAATTCTTCTTTTGGTGATTCCAAAGTAACCACCAATGAAGGTGAGGCCTCTGTTAGTCTTTTAGGTTCCTCTACGGGATATTTTAAGAGCAACAAGCTTCAGATTATCAGCGGCAGAGATATTTCAAGAGCAGATAATGATGAGTGTCATTCTGTATGTGTTGTATCTGATTTGTTTGTAAAATATGCCTGCGATGGAAAAAATCCTCTGGGCAGAATGATTGAGTTAGAGCTAAGTGATAACAGTATTCTACGTGTTTATGTGGTGGGAGTTTATCACTATGATGCAAATCTTATGGGAACGGCCACATCAAAAAAGGCGGAAAAAGATATTGCAACCACCCTGGTGTTACCTTATAACTATATCTCTGATAAAACAGGGGCAGAGTTTAACTATTGGGGAATCGATTCTTTCTCTATTGTGACAAAGGATGGAGTAAATGCTACAGAATTTGCAACCGAGACAAAGAATTATTTTAAACAGGCAAAATACAATGGAGAAGATGCTTCCGATGCCTTTGGTGTCGATACCTATGATATGGCTTCTGAACTTTCAGAGATTACAAAGGTATTAGATGTGGTTACCATTGCCATTGCCATTATTGCCTCTATTTCCTTGATTGTAGGTGGTGTTGGTGTTATGAATATTATGCTTGTATCTGTAGTAGAACGTACGAGAGAAATCGGTATTCGTAAGGCCCTTGGTGCCAGAAAGAAAAATATTCACTTGCAGTTTTTAACAGAAGCAACGGTAATCTGTCTCATGGGTGGATTGATTGGCGTGGCCATTGGTATATTTAACGGATTATTACTTTCCATTATTGGAGGTCACGTTCTTGCAAATATGGATGCAGAAATGGGCAGTATGATTCAATTATCTGTTCAGCCTTCTATTTCAGCTATTTTGATCTCTTTGGTGTTTTCTGTTCTAGTTGGAATCATATTTGGTTCCTATCCTGCAAAAAGGGCAGCAGCCCTATCACCAATCGAAGCACTGCGATATGAATAAGATGAAAGGCTTTTGCTTCGAATAGAGGTTGACAACTCTGAATTTTATGGTAAAATGTCTAGCGTATGACGAGATTTGTCGTATTAGAATATCTAGACCTACAGTTTGGATGAAAATTTAAAACTGGAGGGAGGGAAAAAGAATGTCAAGTGTTATCGTAAAAGAAAATGAATCTTTAGATTCTGCATTACGTCGTTTCAAAAGAAACTGTGCTAAGGCCGGTATCCAGCAGGAAATCCGTAAGCGTGAGCATTATGAAAAGCCTAGCGTAAAGCGTAAGAAGAAATCTGAGGCTGCTAGAAAGCGTAAATATAACTAATTAGTTAGTACAAGACGTCACCTGGATAGGTGGCGTCTTTTTTGCTACAATAAAA
>JAILMB010000229.1 GCA_024692825.1 Lachnospiraceae bacterium
ATCATTACCGGTTTTGTTATAAATCCATTCATTCCTGCTTCTTTTGCCTTTTGTTTATCCTCCTCAAACGCATTTGCTGTCATAGCAACAATAGGTGTTTGTGATATTTCTGTCTGTTTCAGCTTTCGAATTTCACGGGTCGCTTCATAGCCATTCATGGTTGGCATCTGAATATCCATGAGAATCAAATCAATATCTCCAGGCTTTGCTCTCATCATTTCTTCTACTGCCAAATCACCATCTTCTACTTCTCGAACACTAAAGCCTGCTTCTTCTAAAATCTCCCTGGCAATCTCTCGATTCAAAAGATTGTCCTCAACAAGAAGAATGGTTCCACCGATTTTTCTTTTCTTCTTTTCTAAAGCTTCCTTCGCTCCGATTTCAGCTTCAAATGCTCTATTGATGTCTTCTGCTACATTTCTGTATTCCTGACGTCTTAAATCAAAGATAATGGTAAACTCTGTACCTTTTCCTTTTTCGCTCTTTACCCGGACACTTCCTCCAATCATATCTAAGATACTCTTCGCAAGAGACATCCCAAGACCAGTTCCTTCGATTCCACTTTGGGTAGAAGACTGCTCTCGCTCAAATGGAGAGAAAAGTCGCTCCTGGAACTCCTGGCTCATTCCAATTCCATCATCTTTTACCCGAACTTCATATCGACTGTAGTCCTTTAGAATACTCTTTCGCTGCTTTACTACAACTCCAACGCTTCCACCTTCCGGTGTATATTTAATGGCGTTATTTACAAAGTTTAACAGCATCTGTCTCATACGAAGTTTGTCACAGACAACAGCGTCATCTTTTAACTCTGACATATCAATGGTGAAGTTAATCGCTTTATCCTGAATGGAGCCCTCTTCGATGGTCCATATATCACGAATCAATTCCGATATACGATAGTTTTCTTCCATAAGACGAGCTCGTCCACTTTCAATACGGCTCATATCCAAAACATCGTTTAAAAGGTCTAATAAGTGTTTTGAAGAGGTCATAATCTTCTCCAGGCACTCCCCAACCTTCTTTTCGTCATCAATGTGAACCTGAGCGATTTCTGTATAACCAATGATGGCATTCATTGGGGTACGAATATCGTGGGACATATTGGAAAGGAAGGTACTCTTTGCCTTGTTAGCATGCTGGGCCTGATCAAGGGCATCTTCCATAAATTTCTTCTGTCGCTCATTTTCCTTGAACTCTTCTTCTACTAACTTAATTCCTAAAATAGCCTTTGTAGGGTCTGAAGATAATTTGGCCCATTTTGCAACATAGTGTACCGGCACCTGGAATCCTTCCTCCGACTGAGGACTGTCAGGCTCTCGTCTTGCCATAAACTTCACTGAATAGCTGCTCTTTTTTTCCAGGTGATAAATCACGTTATCTGGAAGAATCAAATCGTATAACATGCTCTTATCCTGAGGTGCCACATCTCGCTCAATAAACATGTTAAAGGCTTTTGTATAGTTATAGTTGAGATATGTTTCAAATGCTCTTCGAAACCTCCCTGTCATGTATGGATTCATTCGTAAGATATCAAATGAGTCCGATCGTAAATCCACATAGTAACAGGTCTCATAATCTCCTGCCAAACATTGAATCATTTCCATCTGACGACTATTAGCCAGTTCGAGTTCCGCTCCCTTAATCAAAGCGAAATCTATCTCTGAATCATTTTCGATACGTGCAAAGGAAAGCATTACCTTTGTGACCGTTCCATCTTTTCTTTCAAGAGCATGATATACTGCTTTACGGTATTTTCCGTAATTGGTCAAATACACGTACTCAAATCGGTCATGAAGGCTTAGGTATTTTGTCAAATACTCTATAGTTCCATTTTCATATCTCTCTTTGCAATAGTCTGGATGCAGGTGAGCATAAGTGTATTTCTTATGAAACTCACTGTATACGGCATGTTCTTCCATGCCAAATGTTCCCTCTTCCTCTTCCTTTAATAAAAGATCAATCTTGTCTGCTTCAAGGTCAATTATGTAGACAAGAATATAATCTCTCATCATACTTTCATAGGCTAGTTTCTGCATTTCATCCATGGCTAAAAATCCCCTTCCCATAAGTAGCCCTCTCCGAACAATAATTAGTTTTATTCTACCACTTTCCCTATTTTTTGAAAAGAAAAAGCCATCGACGCGATCCCGCGTCGATGGCTTAAAACAAGCTCTTTAATTACGAACTTTTATTAGTCTAAAGAACCGTACATAAAGTACCAGTATCCATATGGTGAATGCCATGTTCCAGAAAGGTTAGACTTCTGTAACCAGAAATCGTTGTAGTATGCTACAGGAGCCATAGCAGCATCCTTTAACAATACCTGTTCTGCCTGGTGAAGTAAGTCATAATGTTCTGCAACATCAGTAGTCTGACGAGCCTGATCTACAAGGCTATCAAATTCTTCTGAAGAGTATTTACCATCGTTGTTTCCGTTTTCGGTTTCAAGAAGGTTGATCATGTTTGAAGGATCATCCCAGTCATAAACCCAACCGTTACGAGCAACATCGAAGTTACCAGCACGACGGTCAGCAGTTACTGTCTGCCATTCCTGAATGTTGATAGTCATTGTGATTCCAAGTTCAGCCCAAGCTGACTGTAAGTATTCTGCTACTGCTTTATGATATCCTGAATCATTTGTTAAGTACTCGATTTCAGGGAAACCAGCACCATCAGCATATCCTGCTTCAGCAAGTAATTCTTTAGCCTTAGCAAGGTTTGCATCGTAGTCAGAGTTATCAAAGAAGTTTCCATATGTAGATTCAGTAACTTCTTCGAATGAAGAACCTTCTGTAGCATCTGATACACCAGGTCCTACGAAGTTTGTAGCTGCTGAGTAAGTTCCCTGCATGATTGTGCTTGCTACATATTCTCTATCAATTGCAAGTGATAAAGCTTCACGAACTAAAGCGTTGTCGAAAGGCTCTTTGTTGCAGTTGAATGTGATGTAGTAAGTACCCATGATAGGATCTACATAGAATTCTTCGTTTCCTTCTAATGAAGGGATTTCTTCTGTAGGTACATCTTTGATCATGTCTAACTCACCCTGCTGATATGCAGAATAAGAAGCGTTAGGATCTTCGATTAAGTGCCATACAATTGTATCGAATGTAATTGAAGAAGCATCCCAGTAGTTAGGATTCTTTGTCATTACAATCTGCTCACCAGGAGTGTACTCTGTTACGTAGTAAGCTCCGTTTGTGATATAAGTTTCAGGGTTTGTTGTCCACTCATCGCCGTTTGCTTCGATTGTAGCCTGCTGAACTGGCATCAATACTGCAAATGCACAAATCTTATCGAAGTATGTGCAAGGGCTAGAAAGATTTACTACAAATGTAGAATCATCTGGAGCAGAAACACCAAGTGTAGTTACATCAGCAGTTCCTTCAGAAACTTCGTCATAACCAACTACCTGGTTTAATAAGTCATATCCATAAGGTGCAGCTGTTGCAGGATCAGCAACTCTCTGCCATGAATATACGAAGTCGTTAGCAGTTAAATCACTACCATCAGACCATTTTAATCCATCTCTTAAATGGAATGTCCATGTAAGACCATCTTCAGATGTCTCCCATGTTTCAGCACAACCAGCAACAACATTGTTGTCCTGATCAAACTTTAATAAACCTTCAAATGCATGAATAATCATGTTTGCACCGTCAACTGCTGAGTTTAGGGCAGGGTCAATAGTTTCAGGTGAAGGTCCAACCTGAACGTCTAATTCGTTTGCGCTTGCGCTTTCTGTACTGCCAGACTCTGAACTTGAGCTAGAGCTTGAGCTTGAGCTACCGCATGCAGTAGCAAGCATAGATACAGCAAGAAGTGCAGCAACAACCTGTGCTACTTTTTTCTTCATTTCTCTTCCTCCTCTTAGTTTAAGCTTATTAGAAATATATATAAAACCGTAGCAGGTTTTATAACGAAACTAATTGAGCTTATCTAAATGATGGCAAGCAACGTAATGTCCCGGAGTTTCCTCTTTAAACTCAGGAGCCTTACTTGCACAAAGCTCATCCGCATAAGGACATCTTGTTCTAAATGGACATCCACTTGGCGGATCTACAGGTGAAGGCACATCACCTGATAAAATGATACGTTTGGATTCTCTTGCAACCTTAGGATCTGCAATAGGAATCGCAGAAATAAGGGATCTGGTATATGGATGCATAGAGTGGAAAATTAATTCATCACTGTCAGCCATTTCTACCAAATGTCCAAGATACATAACACCAATACGATCAGATATATGATTTACTACTGATAAGTCATGGGCAATAAATAAATATGTAAGTCCAAGCTCATCCTGTAGGTCCTCAAACATATTTACAACCTGTGCCTGGATAGATACGTCCAATGCTGATACAGGTTCGTCACAAACGATAAACTCAGGATTAACAGCTAAGGCACGAGCGATACCAACACGCTGTCTTTGTCCACCAGAGAACTCATGAGGATAACGGTTGGCATGTTCTGAGTTTAATCCAACTTTTTCCAATAGTCCAATGATTTTATCATGTCTATCCTGTTTGCTTTCATATAATTTATGGATATCCAAAGCTTCTCCAACAATATCCCCAACAGTCATACGAGGATCAAGTGAAGCATATGGATCCTGGAATACAATTTGCATTTTACGACGATAAGGTAACATATCTGCATATACCTTGTTTTCGCTATCATAGATAACATTTCCGTCGTAAACAATCTTTCCTGATGTAGGCTCTACAAGACGCATAATGCTTCGACCTGTTGTAGTCTTACCACATCCTGACTCACCTACGAGACCAAAGGTCTCACCTTTTTTTATAAATAATGAAACACCATCAACGGCACGAACTACCTTTTTAGAACCTGCAACCGGGAAATGCTGTTTCAAATCAGTAACTTCTAGTAAATTCTCTGACATTATTCATTTCCTCCCTTCTGTGCTTCTTCAAAGGCTTTTTTCTCATGTAACCAGCAACGTCCGTAATGGCCGTTCTCAAATTCTGTCTTTTCAGGCTTCTTAGCCAAACAAATCTTCATACAAGATTCGCAACGGGGAGCGAAAGGACAACCTGCTGGAGGATTTAATAAATCTACCGGCTGACCTTCGATTGGTACAAGCTTTCCCTGTTCCTTTTCATGAAGCTTAGGGATGGAACGAAGCAATCCCTTTGTATATTCATGCTGAGGTGAGTAGAAAATGTCATCTACAGGACCGTATTCTACGATTTCACCAGCATACATAACTGCGATGTGATCACACATAGAAGCAACTACACCAAGGTCATGTGTAATCAAAATAATACCCATACCAAGTTTGTCTTTCAACTCTACCATCAAGGACAAAATCTGTGCCTGAATGGTAACGTCTAAAGCGGTTGTAGGCTCATCAGCAATCAATAACTTAGGTTCACAGGCCAAAGCGATAGCGATCATAACACGCTGTCTCATACCACCTGATAATTCATGTGGGAACTGATTCAAACGCTTTTCTGGCTCATTAATTCCTACTAAGGTAAGAAGTTCTTTTGCTCTGTCATGAACTTCCTGTCCCTTCTTTTCCGTATGAAGCTTAATAGCTTCTTCAATCTGATTTCCGATAGTATATACAGGATTCAAAGAAGTCATAGGATCCTGGAAGATAATACTTACTTCCTTACCTCTGATCTTACGAATCTCTTTTTCTGTCAACTGATCCATACGGTGACCGTTAAACTCAACAGAACCACCTACGATTTTACCGTTGTCAGCAGTCAATCCCATAATGGAATATGCAGTAACTGATTTACCAGAACCTGACTCTCCAACGATACCTAAGACTTCACCTTCCTTCATTTGGATGGTTACATCATTTAATGCCTTCACTTCTCCAGCTGGAGTAAAGAAGGACAATCTTTCATGTTGTATATCTACTAAATATTCACTCATAACTAACTTCCTTCCTTATTTCATCTTCGGATCAAATGCATCACGAAGTCCATCACCTAGTAAGTTAAAGCTTAAGATGATAACAAAGATCATTACTGCCGGCGCAAATAATTTTTCCGGATAAGTCTGTAAACCGTTCAATGCTGCAGAAGCCAATGAACCAAGAGATGGCATAGGCGCCTGAACACCGATTCCCAAGAAGGAAAGGAATGACTCAGTAAAGATTGATGAAGGAATCTGTAATGTAGTGGTTACAATTAAAGTTCCGATACAGTTTGTAATCAAATGCTTTTTGATGACACGACCATTTGTGGCACCAAGAGCTTTTGCAGCAGTAACATATTCATTCTGCTTTAATACCATGATTTGTCCACGTACAATTCGTGCCATACCTACCCAATATAAAAGAGCAAATACAACGAACATAGACATCATGTTAGGTCCCATAGCGGTAATCCATGAGAAACCAGGAACCTGAGCCAAGGTCTGCAATGGATACTGCAATGCCTGCGCTAACAAGATAATAATAAGTACATCTGGAACCGTATATAAAATATCAACGATTCGCATGATGATCATATCTACCATTCCGCCAAAGAATCCGGCAACGGCACCGATTGTAGCACCGATTAAAAGGATAAGTGCTGAAGCAACGATACCTACTGTCATAGATACTCTCGCACCAACTAATACACGGATGCAATAGTCACGACCATTTTGGTCAGTTCCTAAGATATGAGGGAAAACAGATTCACCATTTGCAATTGCTTCTAATTCTCCTTCAGAATACTGCATAGGTGCTAAACGTTCTGCACCTTTAATCTGCTGCTCATATCCGTATGGATAAAACATAGGCACAATAAATGCCAAGATAAGCATAATGATAACAACTACAAGAGCTGTCATAGCAATTTTATTTCTACGAAGTCTGCGGAAACCATCCTGCCAGAAGTTTACAGACTCTCGCATTACTACCAGCGATTCCTTTTCGTCAGGAGACGCTGGAACAAAATCATCTACATTGAGCTGCATGCTCAAAATATTTTTCTTCTTTTCTTCCATCATGAGTACTCCTTACTTTAACTTGATTCGTGGATCGATAAACGCATAAAGGATATCAACCACTACGTTCATAATAATGATAAATGTTGCCAAGAAAATTGTAGTACCCATAATCAATGGATAATCACGAGAGGTGATTGCACCAACGAATTCGTGACCAAGTCCAGGGATGGTGAAAATCTTCTCAATAATGAAACTACCTGTCATAAGGGAAGCAAGTAAAGGTCCCATATAAGTAACTACAGGTAAGATTGCGTTACGAAGTGCATGTTTAAAAATCATAAGGAATGTAGAAACACCCTTTGCACGAGCGGTACGCATATAATCCTGACCGATTACGTCTAACATAGAAGAACGCATCAATCTTGCGATGTAGCATGTAGGATACAATGCTAATGCAATTACAGGCATAATGTACGACTTAGGCTCTGACAGTCCAAGGGACGGTAAAAGTCCAAGCTTTGTTGAGAATATGTACATTAATAATGTTGATGACAAGAAACTCGGAATTGCAATTCCCGCTGTGGAGAATACGATAATTATGTTGTCCACCAACTTACTTCTTTTATAAGCTGCAATACAGCCTAATGGTACTCCAAGGAAAAATGCTACTAACATAGCGATTCCTCCAAGCTTTGCTGAAACAGGGAATTTTGTTTCAATAATACGATTTACGGTAAATCCTCTTTTCTTTAAAGAATCTCCTAAATCACCATGAAGCAAATCATTCATATAAGTCAAGTACTGCTGGAATAGAGGTTTATCCAATCCGTACTTTGCTTCTAATGCTTCCTGAGCTGCAGGTGTTACTGCCTTTTCTGAAAGGAAAGGACCACCTGGTACTAAATTCATAATAAAGAATGTTAATGTCGCTACAATGAATGCTGTTGCAATTCCAAACAGTATTCGTTTTACAATATACTTTGCCAAAACTATCTCCTCACAATCTAATATCTTTTCTTTTTTGACATACACACTTTTTGCATTTAAACTTTTATCACTTTAATTAAGCAAAGCGCTAAAATTAAAATGGCGTACAGATGTTACTTCACCTGCACGCCATTGTACGTTCTCTGTACGTTTCTATCTATACAAATACCAATTGGTATTCTGTATTACGTCTTCATAATCAATCTATTAATAATTTCAAGCCTTGCTTAAAGCAACACTATTCCATTATAGCCACAGTTGAGAAAAAGTCAATACGAAATCAACTATTTTTCATTTATTAATTATATCTTTTAATAAATTAATCTCCTAAAAGGTACTTTTCTATTGCCTGCTTGCAACCATCATGATCGTTGTCGGCAACCGTTACCTGTGCAGCTTCTTTTACTTTTTTATTTGCATTCTTCATGGCAATGCCAAGCCCGGCAGTTTCAATAATCGAAAGGTCATTATCCGCATCACCTACTGCAATAGTCTGCTTCATAGGAATATCGATGTAACGACAGACCATTCGAAGTCCCGTTCCCTTCGAAGAACCAAGGGGTGTAATTTCAAGAGCAGTCTCTTCTGAATCCACAAGCTCCAAAGGTAAATTTTCCAATCGATGTCTGGTACGAAGTCTTGCCTTTTGAGAGGTATGATAAAGATTAATCTTTTCATATTTACGGTTTGCGTTTCGAAGCATCTCTAAGGGATTTTCTACCAAAGTAGCATTTTCTCTATAAAGCTTTTCATACTGTTCCATATGATACTCTGCTAAGTGGTCGATTTTATCCTTATCTAAAAGTCCAACTCCTTCACTCATCATAAGAAGCATAATATCTTCCTGCTCTGCCGCATCTGCAATGTCATAGATTTGATCCCAGGCAATGTTATCCATGGAGATTACCTTATCTTCCCAGAAATCATAAATAATGGTTGCAGAGGATAAAATTCCAAAGTGAACCATAGGAAGTTTTTCTATATAAGGAAGAACTCCCGTTAAACTTCGCCCTGTAGCAATGACAATTTCTTTTCCTTCATCTGCAGCCTGCTTTAATGCTTCTATGGTACCTTCCGAAACTTCTTTATCTGAATTTAATAAGGTTCCATCCATATCAAAAGCAATGAGCTTATAATTCTTTTCTCTATTTAACTCTTCCATATAGCCTGCAGTAATAATACCAGCTGGCAATGCAAAGACTGCCACACCCATTAAGGCTGATATTACTGTAATGGATTTTCCCAGAGCTGATTGGGCGAAAATATCTCCATATCCAATGGTGGTAAGGGAAATTACCGACCAGTAAATCGCATCGCCAAAGCTCTTAAAGGTATATGGCTCCACATTAAACATAATAAGGGCAACTAATACCACATAACCAAATACCAAGGCTCCTACAATAGCAAGGGGTTCTCTTTGGCGTTTGAAGATGTTTAAAATCATAGAAATACTCTTTGAATATCTAAGCACTTTAAACACTCGCACCACTCTTAGAATACGAAGACTTCGCATAGCCACCAAAAGATCAATGGCATAAAGTGCCGGATCAAATAAAATCAAAGAAGGAAGGATGGATACCAAATCCACAACGGCCATAATTGTAATGGGATAGATTGCAAAAGATAAGGCTCCTTTTCCTATTTTAAAATCCGCCGTAAATAATCGTAAGAAATAATCCACTATAAATACAATGGTGGTTACGATTTCTACATGTCTTAAAAATGGTGTGGTAACTCTTTGTGTTAATGGTAACAAACTAAGAGCAATACACATCATAATAAAAAAATCATAGAGTTTACTTTCTCTGTCCCCTTCTTCCGACTTCTCTATGATTTCAAATATTCTTTTTCTGGTTTTTCTAAAATTAAACTCCACTCGTTTTCCCCTTCGCTGTCCCCTATATTCATATTTATAATATTCTTTTTAAATTAGTTGTATTATATCATACCCCATACCTAGACAGAAGATAAAAAAAAGACCAAGGTAAAACCTTGGTCTAAGTAGTGAGACACGGGGGATTCGAACCCCCGACAACCTGATTAAAAGTCAGGTGCTCTACCAACTGAGCTAGTATCCCATACTGGGCTAGTTGGATTCGAACCAACGAATGCAGGAATCAAAATCCTGTGCCTTACCGCTT
>JAILMB010000248.1 GCA_024692825.1 Lachnospiraceae bacterium
TGAGAATTATTTCGATTCTCTTCGCACGGATATTGATGGAATCTGGTACGCTACCTACTTTTTGGAAATCGCAGATTACTACGGAAGAGAAGGCGTAGACGAGACGGAACGTTTGAAACTTCTATATATGGCCCTTCGTGCCCTGGAAAAAAAGAAAATGAGCATGGAGGTAATCAAATTGGCCTATGAGTTAAAAACCATGGCTATCAATGGAGATGAGCCCAATGTATTCCAATGCCTAAGCTGCGGAAAACAGGAGGACATCAATTTCTTTTCCATGAACAAACGGGGATGTGTTTGCAGGGATTGTTATGAAAAAGAAGGCGGAGAGGTACTGAGAGATTCCGTACTTTACGCCATGCAATTTATCATTTCAACTCCACCAGAAAAATTATTTTCTTTTACCTTGGGGGATGAAGCGTATCAACAGTTGAGGGACTTGATTACACGCTATCGCAGACGTTATATGGATCATATCTTTAAATCAGAGCGTTTTCTTGAAAATTGATTTGGAGAATAGTATAATAACGAGCGGTGTTTTGCCGAGAAAAAGGAGAGCATTATGTCTGAAAGAACAGAACAACAAAGAAAAAGAGCAATGCAGGAAAAAAGAAGACAGCGGAATAAGATTATTCGCAGAAGAAGAGCCATGTTCTTTGGCGGAATCGTTGTAATTATCGTTGCACTTGTTCTGATTATTTCTGTTATTGTAAAAAATATAACGGGAGATATCGTTAGTACAAATACCCTAACCCTTACAGAAAAAGGTGTTACTTTTGAAGAAGTATCTTCTACAGAGGACTTGTCAAAAAGTGATGTGAAGTCCTATGCCAAGGAGATTATCAAGGAGTATAACGCCCAATCAGATAAAGGTTCGGTAAAGCTTGATAAAGTATCTGAGAAAAAAGATGTAGTGTATGTTAAGACCACTTATGATTCAGTGGATACCTACAGTGAGTTTTCCGGATATGAAGCCTTCAGCGGAACTATTGCAGAGGCAAAAAAAGCAGGCTATGATTTTTCATCTACTTTTGTCAGTGTTGCAAAAGGGAAAAAAGGTGATGTGGCTGACACAGAAACCGTAACAGAAGATGATAGTCTAAATGTTTTAATTATTCGAGAAAATGCAACCTATGTGGTTGATGGTAATATTGTGTATGTTTCCGATGAGAACACTACCGTAACTAACAGCACAACTGTTAGTACAGTTTCTGATGAAGAATCAAATGACTCAGCAGTATTAACCTATATAATTTATAAATAAGGAGATTTATTTAATGGAAAAGACAATGGAAAAAATCGTTGCTTTGGCAAAGGCTAGAGGATTTGTTTATCCCGGTTCAGAAATTTACGGTGGATTAGCAAACACATGGGATTATGGAAATCTCGGTGTCGAGCTTAAAAATAATGTAAAAAGAGCTTGGTGGCAGAAATTCATCCAGGAAAACCCTTATAACGTAGGTGTGGATTGTGCCATTCTTATGAATCCTCAGACTTGGGTTGCATCAGGTCATTTGGGAGGATTCTCAGATCCTTTAATGGATTGTAAAGAATGCCATGAAAGATTCCGTGCAGATCAGTTGATCGAAGGATTTGCAAAGGAACATGATATTACATTAGAAACTTCTGTGGACGCATGGACACAGGAAGAAATGAAGAAATTTATCGATGATAACAATGTATGCTGTCCTTCTTGTGGAAAGCATAACTTTACAGATATTCGTCAGTTCAACTTAATGTTTAAGACTTTCCAGGGTGTTACAGAAGATGCAAAAAATACTGTTTATCTTCGTCCAGAGACAGCTCAGGGTATCTTTGTAAACTTCAAGAATGTAGCTCGTACTTCCCGTAAGAAGATTCCTTTCGGAATCGGACAGGTTGGAAAATCTTTCCGTAATGAGATTACACCTGGTAACTTTACTTTCCGTACAAGAGAGTTTGAACAGATGGAATTAGAATTCTTCTGTGAGCCGGGAACAGACCTTGAGTGGTTCCAGTACTGGAGAGGCTTCTGCCGTGATTGGTTAATCTCTCTTGGAATCAAAGAAGAAGAAATGAGACTTCGTGATCATGATCCAGCAGAACTTGCATTCTACTCTAAGGGAACAACCGATATCGAGTTCTTATTCCCATTTGGTTGGGGTGAATTATGGGGTATTGCTGATCGAACTGATTATGACCTTGGTCGTCATCAGGAAACATCCGGTCAGGATTTAACATACTTTGATGATACAAAGAATGAGAA
>JAILMB010000249.1 GCA_024692825.1 Lachnospiraceae bacterium
TATGAAAGCTTTTGAGGGATTTCAAATAATATAGGGTTTATTTTTTAGGAGGTCAGTTTATGACAGGGAACACTTCAAAAAAGGCGATTTCAATCGCAGTTTTGGTTGTCGGTATCATAAGCTTGGTTGCAGCACTTATCATTGATTTTATGGGTATGGAATTAGAGTTCCGAGGCGCATTACTTATCGCAGGAATCGTTCTTACCTTAGCTGGAATGTTTATGTTTCCAAGCGAAAAATATCACCGTAATGTGGTGAATTTTGTATTCTTATTTCCGTTACTCTTTACCTTTGGAGTAACCGTTATCATTCCACTTATTTTAGGTATTGGATATTCCTTTACTGATTGGGATGGAATTAAGATCAACAACTTTGTTGGTTTAGATAATTACATTAAGGCTTTTCAACAGCCTAGCTTTTTATATTCGATTATTCTTACAGCGCTTTTCGTTGTAATTAACATGATTTTAGTTAACCTGGTTGCGTTCTTACTTGCACTTTTATGTTCTTCAAAGATGAAGGGTGTAGGATTCTTTAGAGCAACTTATTTCTTGCCAAACTTAATCGGTGGTATCGTATTAGGTTATATTTGGCAGTTCGCTTTTTCAAAAGCATTGATCGGTCTCACTACAAAAGTCTTTGGAATGAGCTATTCTATTTTGTCTGAGACACACCTTGCATTCTGGTGTATCATCATTGTATACATTTGGCAGTATGCAGGTTACATTATGTTGATTTATATCACAGGATTAAATACAGTTCCTCGTGAAGTATTAGAAGCGTCCGCTATTGACGGAGCAAATGCCTGGTCTACACTTTTCCAGATCAAGATTCCTATGATTGCATCAACCATTACCATTTGTACATTCCTAACATTAACAAACGCCTTTAAGATGTTCGATGTAAACTTATCTTTAACAGGTGGAAATGGTTCTGTATCGGATTTCATGGGTTCTACCCTTACAAACGGTACAGAAATGTTAGCTTTGAATATTTATAGTACAGCGATTAACAAGAACAATTATGCACTTGGTCAGGCAAAGGCAGTATTATTCTTTATCATCCTTGCTATCGTATCTATCGTTCAGGTGCGTGTATCTAATAAGAAGGAGGTGGAGATGTAATGAACAGAGAAGAGAGAACATCCGTTAAGGTCGTTAAATTCGTCGTTGCTTTGTTGATTGCGATTTATGTATTGCTTCCTTTTTATCTATTGGTAGTAAATGCATGTAAGGCACCTATGGCCATTACATCAGATCCGGTTTCAACAGCAGGAGCAAGCCTTTCACAGCTTGCACAAAATATCAAAGATGTTGTAAATAACGTTCACTTTGAATTTTGGTATGCCTTTGGTTCATCTGTAATTATTACAGTTGTTTCCCTTGTGCTTTTAGCATTGTTTGGTTCCATGGCAGCATGGGTAATTTGCCGTAACAAGACCAAATGGTCTACCGCAATTTACTTTATCTTTATTGCTTCCATGATTATTCCTTTCCAGGCAGTTATGTTGGCACTGATTTCTACCTTCCGTGACGCTGGAAACTTTGTTGGTATTGCAATGCTTCGTTCTATCCCAGGTACCATCTTTGCATACTGTGGATTTGGTGGAGCAATGACCGTATTTATTTTAGTAGGTTTCATTAAGGGTATTCCTTACGAATTGGAAGAAGCAGCATCCATTGATGGATGTGCTCCGGAAGCAGTTTTCTTTAGAATTATCTTTCCACTCTTGAAACCGGTTATCGTAACTGTTACTATCTTAAACGGTATGTGGATTTGGAACGATTACTTACTTCCATCTTTACTTTTAGGATCATCTAGTGAAGTAAAGACATTACCAGTAGCAATTCAGTCCTTTGTAGGATCTTTCGTTGTACAGTGGAACTTAATCTTAGCAGCAGCATTACTGACTGTTACACCAATGATTATCGTATTCCTCTTTGCACAAAAGCAGATTATTGCTGGTATGGTAGATGGTGCTATTAAGTAGTTTGTCCGTACCGACTGAGACATGTAGTAAACGGAGATTGTATGCATTTATTTGACATCAACGGCCCCTTAATGGAGGCCATGAGAAAACTGGCAGATATCATTCTTTATAATTTATTATTTGTTATTTTTTCACTTCCTGTTGTGACTGCGGGAGCATCGTTTGCCGCTCTTTGCGAAGGAATGCAGCAGCTGGCGGAAAAGGAGCTCATAGAAAATGGGGTCGTAAAAACTTTCCTTTCAGCTTTCAAAAGATTTTTTAAAGAAGGTACAAAGCTTTGGTTTGTGGTATTGGCTGTGGTGGCAGTGGTAGTTGTTGCCTTTCAAACCATGGGGTATATGCCATCATCCTTAGCATCCTTCTATTTGATCACGGTATACGTAATAATTGGGGTTTGTTCTTTTGGTTTACAGTTTGCCTTTCCTCTATTAGTAAGAAAAGAACTGACCTTTACAGATGCCATTAAGACCTCATTTTTGATGGGCATTGCACAATTCCCTTATACCCTCTGTTCCCTGGGTGTAACCATTGTGTTTGTTTACATCACTTTATTTACAAAAGAAAATGCCTTTTACTACGGATCCTTTTTTTGGATCGCTGCAGGATTTGGCGTGCTGGTTTATATCAACAGTTTTTTCTTTTTAAAAGCATACAAAAACATATATGAAAACTAATCTTAGGTGCGCCGAGGAGACTTGGCGCACTTTTTGGGGGAAGAAATGACCATAAAAGAAGTTGCCGAATTGGCAGGAGTCTCTCCCGCTGCGGTGAGCCGTTATTTAAACGGTGGATCCCTTAGTGGAGCAAAGAGAGAGATTATTAAAAAGACAATCGAAGAAACGGGATACCGTCCATCTGTAGCGGCTCAGGTAATGCGTACCGGTCGCGTCAATCAGATAGGTGTATTGGTTCCAAAGGTGAATTCTGATTCCGTATCTCAAGTGTTAGCTGGTATTACATCGGAACTTCAAAGTCATGGATATTTGGCAGTCCTTGGAAGTTACGATAGCGATGATGAAAAAGAGATTTCTTTTTTGCAGGCTATGGAAACAAACCAGGCGGCCGGAGTAATTGTAATGGCCATGGATATGACGCCGGAGAAAAAGGAAATCTATGATTCTCTTTCTATGCCCGTAGTTGTAACCGGTCAGAACTTTAAGGGGTTTTCCTGCATTTATCACGATGACTACAACGCAATGAAGCAGCTTATGAAGGCCATGATGAAGGCAGGAAGAAAACACATTGCTTATATCGGAGCTTTGGAAAAGGATTTACAGGCTGGACTTGCAAGACGAAGAGGAGCAGAAGCTGCCTACACAGAAGCGGGATTTCAGAAAAAAGAACTTATAACAGCAAGTGTAGGATTTACGCCGGAAGAAGGCTATGAAGCAACAAAGAAGATATTAAAAAAATATCCGGAAATCGATGGCGTACTTTGCGCTTCAGATTTGATTGCTGTTGGAGCACTTCAGGCCATTCGCGAAAGCGGAAAGAAGGCGGGAGATGACATCGG
>JAILMB010000083.1 GCA_024692825.1 Lachnospiraceae bacterium
TTCCCGGTCATGTCATTAGAAGAATACTCGGATTTTATTGTAGAATGCGAAGGCATTCTTCCCTCCTCCACAGTCCTACATCGAATGACAGGGGATGGGCCAAGAGCCTTATTAATAGAGCCCCAATGGAGTTTAAACAAAAAAAATGTGCTAAACACCATCAGAAAAAAACGGGCAGATGCAAAAAATAACACATAAAAATCCATATAAAAAAAGAGACCAAAAGGTCTCTTTTTATTCTTCAGCATTACGCATTACTTCTTCAATACATTTCTTTGCCACAATCAAATGCGCAACATATTGTGTCTTTTCAGGATTATGATACTCCGTGAACTTTTTAATGTGCTGGTCCACAACGTGAATTGTCTTTTGCAAAGTTTCCTTTGAAAGGGAAGTTGCACTACATTCTAATGTTCTGGTGGAGTCAATATAATTAGATTTTGCAATAATCAAATCCGGATCCTGAACCTGACCAAATTCCTGTGCCAGCGAATTTATTAAGTCTCTTCTGTTCGACATAATTCTACCTCCAAAATGTAAATAGTAATATGAAACAAAAAACACTCTCTCAAACGAGAACAAATTATAACACGAAATCTATTTCGTTTCTACACTTTCAAAAAATTTATAATCCTTTACATCTATTTCCGGCATTAACTCTTCGTTAATAATCGTCAACATTTCATTTAACTTATTGTAATCCTCTTCAGAAAAACGTCGTTTACAACGTTCCATCAAAAGATGAATATAGTTTTCATTTATTTTTTTAAAGCGCAAATACTTCTCGGTAGGTTTCAGGTGATATTCTCTTGCGTCTTCTTCCGACTGGATTTTTTCTAAATAGCCCTTCTGTAATAAGCTCTTAATTCGATGAGCTGCATTTGGAGAAGAGATATCCAATACCTTTGCAAACTGTGCCACGGTAGGTTCTCCCAAGTCCATTATTACTTCCATGCTAAATGATTCTACTGTGGTAAGTGTTGCTTCTCGATTTTCAAATCTAGAATAAACCTTCATATAAAAGTGAAGTCGAAGTTTATCATAAATCTGACTGATTGCGTTATTTACCATTTCAATGCCCTTTGCTATATTTCTCATTTTAAAAAGTATACATACTCCTTATTTATAATAGCATTAAATGATGGAAAAAGTAATCTCTGTCTTTGCAACAGTTTTTCCATCCACGAGAGCCTGGGCTTCGGCAACACCAATTGGTCCTTTTTGTCGAACCATCTGACACCGCAACTCTAACACGTCTCCAGGAACAACAGGTTTTTTAAATCGGGCATTTTTGATTCCTCCGAAAAGAGCAATCTTTCCTTTATTTTCCGGAAGACTAAGAGCTGCAATCGCTCCCGTCTGGGCCAAAGCTTCAATAATCAATACCCCAGGCATAATGGGCTTTCCCGGGAAATGTCCCTGGAAGAAGGGTTCGTCCATACTGACGCACTTTCTTCCAACTGCCCAACTACCTGGTTCAAAATCCTCCACACGATCTACCAGGGCAAAGGGATATCTGTGAGGAAGAATTTCTGCAATTTCTTCAGCACTTAACACATTTTTTTCTGTTCGTTCTTCTAAAACTCTATCTAATAATTTTTCCATTTCACTACTTGGTCCCTATTACATTTTCTTAAAGATTAAGCAGGCATTGTGTCCACCAAATCCTAAACTGTTACTTAAAGCATAGGAAAGTTCTGTTTCGATTCCCTTTCCCGGAACATAATTTAAGTCCATATCTTCATCTGTTTCCTGCAATCCAACTGTAGGAGGAACAAAGTTATCCTCTAATGCTTTTACAGTAAATACAGCTTCTACTCCGCCGGCGCCACCAAGAAGATGACCGGTCATAGATTTTGTACTTGAAACATATAAATCTTTTGCCTTATCGCCAAATACAGATTTAATTGCTGCTGTTTCGAACTTGTCATTTAATGATGTAGAAGTCCCATGGGCATTAATATAAGAAATGTCCACTTTTTTAATCTCTGCATCTTCAATGGCAAGTTTCATGCAAGCAGCTCCTCCCTTTCCGTCTGGTGAAGGCGAAGTTATATGATAAGCGTCGCAGTTACTACCATAGCCTACAATTTCTGCATAAATATGAGCACCACGGGCTTTCGCGTGTTCATATTCCTCTAAGACTAAGATACCGCTTCCTTCTCCCATAACAAATCCGCTTCGATCCTTATCAAAAGGAATACTAGCGCGCTTTGGATCCTCTGAAGGAGATAGGGCTTTCATATTTTGGAAACCGGAAACGCCTAAAGGTGAAATACAACTTTCAGTACCACCACAAACAAAGGCATCTTCATATCCATCTCTTATACGAATAAACGCATCCCCAATGGCATTACTTCCACCGGCACATGCTGTTACTGGGCAAGAACACATTCCCTCTAATCCATGCATAATGGCAATACGAGCAGCCGCCATATTAGAAATAGACATTGGAACAAAGAAAGGGTTTACTTTTTCATTTCCCATTGTTTCTAATCTTTGGTGCTGATCTTCAATGACATCTAAACCGCCAATACCACTTGAAACAATGACACCGATTCTCTCAGGCGCAATTTTTGTCACCTTAGACTTATAAGAGAATTCCTCCTCGCAATCACATAGTCCACTGTCCTTTATAGCTTCTTCTGCTGCATATAACGCAAGTTTTGTAAAACGAGCCATATGACGAAGTTCTCTCTTTTCCAATCTGCTTTCAGGGACAAAGTCCTTTACCTCACCAGCTACCTTTGTCTTGTAATCTGTTGTATCAAAAGCAGTGATAAAATCGATTCCACATTTTCCTTCTTTTACACTGTTCCAACTTTCTTCTACGGAATTTCCCGTAGGATTAATTGTTCCCATTCCGGTAACAACTACTCTTCTATTTCTCTTCATCCTTAACACTCCTTAAAGACTAATCTTACATTCCCATTCCGCCATCTACACCTAGCACCTGTCCCGTTATATAGGAACTGTTTTCATCTGCTAAAAACATAACTGCATTGGCAATATCTTCTGGTGTTCCCATTCGTTTCGCCGGGATGGAGCTATTGATAGACTCCTTTACCTTATCACCTAATACCTTTGTCATATCTGTTTCAATCATTCCCGGTGCAATGGCGTTTGCTGTAATATTTCTGGATGCCAATTCCTTTGCAATACTCTTTGTAAGACCAATAATACCTGCCTTACTAGCGGAATAATTCACCTGGCCAGCATTTCCATGAACTCCTACCACGCTGGAAATATTAATAATACGACCATATCTTTGCTTCATCATAGGTTTAGTCACCTTTTGACAAAGAAAAAAAGTTCCTTTTAAATTCGCGTCGATTACCTGATTAAAATCATCTTCTGTCATTCGTGCCAAAAGATTATCTCTTGTAATTCCTGCATTATTTACAACCACATCCACTCTTCCATTAAAGGATAGGGCTGCATCTAAAAGACAGTCTGCAGTTTCAGCATCTGCTACATTTCCTTTTACTAAGACGACTTCTCCTAAAGGTCCACATTCCTCGCAGAGTTCCTTCGTCTGTTTTGCAGCTTCTTCATTTCCGGCAAAACCAACAACTACGTTATAGCCTGCTTTATAAAAAGAAATGGCAATGGCTCTTCCAATTCCTCTACCAGCACCAGTAACGATGGCAGTTTTTCTATTATTTTCCATAATTCATCCTTTATTCATTTTCCCCTATAAAACTTTTTACATCCTCAGATGTTTCAAGGGTAATACATGTAATATCCTTCAAATCCTTTGCTTTTGCGCATCGTTTCACAAAACCGCTCAACGCTTTTCCCGGTCCAATTTCAACGAAGCGCTTTACTCCACGATCTAACATGAGATTGATGGAATCTGTCATCATAACTCCTGACTGCACCTGCATTTCTAATAAATGCTGTACAGATTCATCGTTAGAACGTTCTTTTCCTGTAAAGTTAAATACCACTGGAATTTCTTCCTTTTGAAACTCTACATTTTCAAAATATCTATGTAACTCGTCCCCTGCGCTTTTCATAAACTCTGTGTGAAAAGGTCCACTTACATTCAATGGTACACAGCGTTTTGCGCCTTTTTCTTTCGCTAAAAGAGCTGCTTTTTCCACAGCCTTTTTCTCACCACCTAACACAATTTGTCCTGGGCAGTTATCATTGCAAATAGATACCACTCCCATATCCTTTGCTTCTTCTACACAATCTGCTAACTCTTCTTTTGAAAGTCCCATAACCGCAGTCATTCCGGCATCTACACCTTCAGCTGCTTTGGTCATAGCTTCTCCTCGAAAGGCAACCATTTTAATGGCTTCATTTTCACTCCAAACACCTGCTGCCTGAAGTGCGGAATACTCTCCTAAGGAAAGTCCTGCTAATACATCAGGTTTGATTCCTCTCTTTTTTAAAATATTTGTTACCCCACAGGCAAATGTCACCATACAAGGCTGGGTGTATTTTGTCTGATTTAGTTTCTCTTCCGGATCTAAAAAGCACATTTCTTTTACATCAAAATCCAAAGGTGCCTGATCAAAGACTTCTTTAAATTCCGGAAAATCTTCGTACAGATCAGCTCCCATACCCTTATGCTGGCTTCCTTGTCCAGCGTATAAAAATGCAGTCTTCATTATTTCATTAGCTCCTCAAAAATTTCTCTCAGTGGTCGAATCTCTTTTACCTGACCACAACTCTGACCAGCCATTAAACTTCCCTGATCCGTATCTCCATCAAAAACAGCTTTACGAAGACTTCCAAGGGTGTATTTTTCTAATTCTCCCACAGAAGCTCCTGCTTTTTCCTGGCGAATGTACTCTCGTGACATTTTATTTTTTAAAATACGAACCGGTGTACCACCAATACGTCCTGTCACAATAGCATCTGTTCCCTTTGCCTTAATAACTGCTTTTTTATAATTTTCATGAATGGGACATTCTTCACTTGCCAAGAGACAGGTTCCTACCTGAATACCACAAGCTCCTAATGCAAACGCTGCCTTCACCTGACGTGGATCAGCGATTCCACCTGCAGCAATCACTGGAATGGAAACAGTATCTACGGTTTGTGGCACTAAGGTCATAGTGCTCATCTCTCCGATATGTCCACCACTTTCACTACCTTCTGCAATAATGGCATCTGCTCCAGCTCTTTCTAAATGCTTTGCTAAAATAGGTGCAGCCACTACCGGAATCACTGTAATCCCTGCAGCTTTCCACTTCTCCATATACTTACCAGGATTTCCAGCTCCTGTAGTTACTACTTTTACCCCTTCTTCTACTACAATGTCAGCAAACTCATCTGCATCTGGATGCATTAACATAATGTTGACGCCAAAGGGTTTATTGGTTTTTGATTTACAAATCTTTATTTCATCACGAAGCATCTGTGGATTCATTCCACCTACTCCAATTAGTCCAAGGGCTCCTGCATTGGAACAGGCTGCTGCAAAAGAACCTGTTGCAATATTTGCCATTCCACCTTGGATAATGGGGAACTCAGTTCCTAGTATTTCATCCAATCGTTTCATGTTTTTCTCCAATTCTTAAAAGAACTCCGGCCCAGGTCAATCCACCACCAAAGCCAACTAGCATCAGGGTATCTCCAACCTTTGCCTTCTTTGTTTTTACAACTTCATCTAAGGCCATAGGGACGGATGCAGCACTGGTATTTCCAAAGCGATCCATGTTTTTATAAAACTTTCCGGCATCAGCATGAAGTTTACGGATGCAATGATCTATGATTCTTGAATTTGCCTGATGACAAACCACCATATCCACGTCATCCAACGTAATATTTCCTTTTTTCTGTAATTCATGTAAGCATTTTGGAATGGCTTCCACCGCAAATTTAAATACGGCTTTTCCATCCATATGAATGATACTTCTTTCTTTTCCCGGGCCTTCCACAGCAATTTCATATCCGCCTCTGGCACCAAGTACTGATTGGTACAAACCGCCCTCCACTGTTTGAATCACACAAGCACCAGCTCCATCTCCAAAAAGTACACAGGTATTTCGGTCTTCCATATCCAATAACTTCGACAAATGCTCACATCCGATGACAAGCCCATAGCTTCCACCGGTACTATTTAGCAAGCCTCTTGCCACTTCCAATCCATAGATAAAACCACTACAAGCGGCATTCACATCTAACACGGGAATATCTTCTTTGATTCCCAATTCTTTCTGCACCAGGCAGGCCATGGATGGAGTGACGTATTCTCCAGATATGGTTCCACAGACAATACAATCGATTTCTTCTGCTTTCACATTGGCTGACGAAAGAGCATTTCTAGCTGCTTCATAAGCTAGCGTATATGCATCCTCTTCTTCGCTGCAAAAGCGTCGTTCTTTGATTCCTGTTCGAGTGGTAATCCATTCATCTGAAGTATCTACTGTCTTTGCTAAATCATCATTTGTGATACAGCGTTTTGCCTTCGCCATTCCCGTTCCGATGATTTCAATATTCTTCATGGTATTTATCCAATCTTTCTGTATTTTGACACTCTGTCATTCTTCACCTCATTAGGAGATAACTTCATTAACTCCTGTAAATGTTTCCAAATAACAGCGTCCATATTTCTCATAACGACTTCATAGTTTCTTTGAGCTCCACCAATAGGCTCATCAATAATATCATCGCAGACTCCTGCTTCTTTTAAGTCAGCAGCAGTTAACTTCATTAGTTCACAAGCTTCACTCTTTCGGTTCGAATCCTTCCACAAAATACTTGCAAATCCTTCAGGACTCAAAATTGAGTACACAGCGTTTTCCAACATTAACACACGATTTGCAACGCCAATGGCAAGGGCTCCACCGGAGTTTCCTTCTCCAGTAATAACTGAAATTACAGGCACGTGGAATTGACTCATTTTTGCAAGATTCATTGCAATTGCCTCTCCCTGTCCATGTTCTTCTGCCTCCATACCAGGATATGCCCCCGGCGTGTCAATAAAGGTAATAATCGGACGTTTGAACTTCTCCGCCTGATTCATTAATCGAAGGGCTTTTCGATAGCCCTCTGGACAAGGCATTCCAAAGTTGTACTTCATATTATCTTCAATGGTATGACCTTTTCTGTGGCCCAACACAGTTACTGGAATTCCATGAAATCTTGCGATTCCACCATAAATACTCGAGTCGTCATCGTATAGATGATCACCTTTTTGTTCAAAAAAGTCTGTAAACAATCCATCAATGATATCATCTACATGAGGTCTTTGACTGTGACGGGCTAAAAATACCCGATCCTCTGGAGTAAGGTTTTCGCATTCTGCCAAAAAATACTCTCTCATAGATTTCAATTTTGAAATCTCTTTATTGTGTGCTTTCCAATCGGCACGACCATCCACTGTATCTTCCATTACTTCTTCGGAACTACCTACAGCCTTTACCAATCCCTTTGCAACCTCTGCAGTTTCACTTTCTGCCTCTAAAATCTGAGCATCTAGTTTTTCAACTTTTTCCAAAATCTTATCTATCATGTTCTACCTCAAACACGTTATTTCTCCTGCAGATCTTACTTCTGATGAAGATCTAATAACTGGATTAACGTATCTCTCATTTCATTTCTTGGTACAATTTTATCTACAAACCCGTGGGCCTCGAGATATTCACTCTTTTGAAATCCCTTTGGTAATTTTTTATTAATGGTTTGTTCAATAACTCTTGGACCTGCAAAACCAATTAAAGCTCCTGGTTCTGCCAATGTAATATCTCCTAAAGTAGCAAAGCTTGCTGTAACTCCACCTGTTGTTGGATGTGTTAAAAAGCTGATGTAAAGACCACCAGTAGCATGGAACTCTTCTATAGCAGCAGAAGTTTTTGCCATCTGCATTAAGCTATAAATTCCTTCCTGCATTCTTGCACCACCACTGGCAGAAAAAATAATCAAAGGTGTTTTTTTCTTTGTGGCATATTCCACAGCTCTTGTTACCTTTTCTCCTACAACAGTACTCATGCTTCCCATAAAGAAGCGACTGTCAAGTACTACCACTGTAGTTTTATGACCTCCGATTTTTCCAACGGCAGTCACTGCTGCCTCCTCCAATCCGGTATCATTTTTTTGTTTTTCAAGCTTTTGTGCATATTCCGGGAACTTCATAGGATCATTTGCCTTCATATGAGCATTGATTTCCTTATAGCTTCCCGGATCAAAGATTAAGGACATACGATACTGTGCACTAATACTTCTGTACTTTCCGCAGTTTGGACAAACATAATAATTGTCTTTCCAGTTTCTTTTTAAAGAACGGCGTTTGCATTTTTTACAGGTAACAAATACCGGCTCCCCATCTTTTTTCTCAATTTCTTCCTCAATCACATTCTTTGATACAAAGGATAGTGAAATTGTATTTAATAACGATTCCATCGTTCTCTCCTATTATTTATTTGCTTCGATTGCATCTAACACATCCTGAACAGTGTGAAGATCAACAATTGCTTCATCAGGAATCTTGATTCCTGTCTTTTCTTCGATTTCCATATGAAGTTCCATAATTGAAAGTGAATCTGCTTCAAGATCCTCAATTAAGTTTGCTTCTGGTGTAATATCAGCCTCGTCTGCTCCAAGGATTTCTGCAATAATCTCTTTTAATTCTTCAAATGTCATTTTAGTTTCCTCCTTTTTATCTAAATTGTTTTTAACTAAATTCTTTTGAAATAATAGTACACAGGTGTTCATATGTCAATAATTTTTTACAAAAAACATAAAATCCGTTTCCTGAAAGCCCTTGTAAATATTGGCCAGGAAACCCGTTTTCATTGTTTTAGTTTCCGTGTGTTACCTCTTACAACCCTTTATTTTTCAATAAAAAAAGAGAAGTTCCAAAGAACTTCTCTTTCAAAATGATACCGGTTTTATTTTATAAATCAATTTTCTTTTCGATTAAATATGAGGCACCAAACATGGCAAGTGCTCCAATCACAGCATTATAGCAAATGGTAAATGCACCATTTTTGGATAGAATATCAAAACCATTAATGACTAATCCCTCTGGTCCTAAGTAAAGTTCCCAGGCTTCTGCTGCAGAGAAGAGATTACCACATCTTGTAACTACAATAGAAATTAAAACAAACAGCACAAAGCTGATAATTCCACTGAATTTGCTTCCTCGAAGCAAGGTGTTTGCAATACAAATTGCAAGATAAGCAATGGTTAAAACTGAAAATATTTCCAC
>JAILMB010000267.1 GCA_024692825.1 Lachnospiraceae bacterium
TTGATGAGGCAGAAAGCATCTTAAAGAAAGTTGTTAAACGACAGCTGATTAGTGATACCAAAGTTGGTTGTCAGCTTTCAGGAGGAATCGATTCCAGCCTTATTACAAAAATATGCGCAGAAGATTATGGAATAAAAGATACTATTTCTTGTATTACTGATACAAACTATCAAACGGACGCACCGTACATTCGTCGCGTGGTGAATGACTTAAATCTAAACTCATATACCATAGATATGAATTCCGAGATTTTTATCGACAAACTGGTTGATATTATTTGGCATTTTGAAAGACCTTTGTCTCATACGCCTGCTACCGGAATGTTTCAAATATCCAAGTGCTCAGAGGAAAATGGCATTACCGTCCTTCTTTCCGGAGAGGGCGCAGACGAAATGTTTGGTGGATACAAGGAGTTTTTGGAAACTGCGCTACCGGATAAGAAATTAAATGAAGACGACCTAATAGATGCTATCGTTTTTCGTGAAGGTAAAGATCAGTTTAACGATTTGGAAAGTATATTTCCGGGAGTACGTGCTGAAAGATTCTATGAGGAACGAATCACAAGATTAAAACACTTTACAGGATCGCCATTTGATAAACATCTTAAATATGAAACTTCGGTGCAATTGGTGGAATTATTAAATAGACAGGACAGAATGTCTATGACACATTCTATCGAGAACAGAGTGCCGTTTTTGGACAATGAGATGGTTGATTTTGCGTGGAAGCTTCCAAGAACTACGTTGATGGATTTGGATAAAAGAAGTGGGAAATATGTTTTAAAGGAACTTGCAACAAGGTATTTTGACTGCGATTTTTCTTACAGAAAAAAAGTTGGATTCTTTATACCGGGGAATCGCTATCTGTGCGAGAATACTTCATTTATGAACAACATTCTTTCAAGGATAGAAAAACGTGGAATTATTCAAGCAGATTTAATAAAGCAATGGGCAAAAAAGGATGCATTACAAACAGGTGGACTAAATCATTTTCAATCTGCAGTTTTCTTGAAAGCGATTACTTTTGAAATATGGTGCGAGCTGTTCCTAGATGGAAAAACGGTGGAAGAGTGTAAAGCATTTTAATATAGAACTCATAAAAAGATTGTGGAGCCAGAATAATTTGGAATCAATGGTTAAATATCGAAGGATAGTTTGGGACAGATTGATTATTCTGGAAAGTAGAAGGACGATAGAAGAATGCTAAAACTTAAAAATGGAAGTGTCGAAGAATTTGAGAGAGAAACGGATGGGAAAAAGGTGGTTTGCTTTGGGGCACTTATTATGCCGAGTAGTTTTTGTAAAGCGAATCGACAATATCATTTCGAAGACAGGATTGCATGTTTGGTAGATAATGATGAGACGAAATGGGGAAAGAAAGTTGAACTAGATAACAATGTAGAAAGAAAAGTTTTTCCACCGGAAAAGTTGCGGGAGATAGCTGATGATAACCTTATTCTTTTAATCACTAGTAGATATTTTGTTTCAATTGTTCAACAACTAGATGCGTATACTGAACTTAATGGCACTGTCTGTTATATATATCCTTTTATGCAGTATGACAGAGCATATGTTGGGGCGTATAGGTTTAAGAATCTTGAATATGAATTGATACCAAAAAAAATTCACTATATATGGTTTGGAAACAATAGAAAACCAGACCTTGTTAACAAGTGTATTGCAAGCTGGAAAAAGAATTGCCCAGATTATGAAATAATAGAATGGAATGAACAAAACTATGATGTAGAGAAAAATTGTTTCATGAAGGAAGCGTATGAAGCAGAAAAATGGGGGTTTGTATCAGATTATGCAAGACTTGATATTGTGTCTAGCCAAGGCGGGATTTATTTTGATACAGATGTTGAACTTATAAAAGGAATAGATGAACTTTTATGCAATGGTGCCTTTTTTGGATTTGGTAATTATGGAAGAATTGCAACAGGGCTTGGGTTTGGAGCAATAAAAGGTCACTATTTAATAGAACGTTTAAAGAAAGCATATAAGGACGTACATTTTTATGATTTGAAAGATTCAAAAAATGTTATCACTAACACAATGAGAGAGGAACCGGTTTTTAGTTCTTTCGGAGTGGAACCGGATGACTCGTTTCAAGTAATAAAGGATGTAGCTTTTTTCCCGGCGGATGTTTTTTCTCCGCTTGTACCCGGGTTCCCTGAACCAATGATTACAAAGAATACATTGGCGATTCATTATGGAACATATACATGGGAAAGCGAGGCAAATAGAGCAGAGATAGGTCGAATTGCGTTGGAACATAAAAAGATGAGAGAACGTTTTAAAAAAGATGTGGTTTAATATCCAATAAATCAGGAAAACAAAGGGGACAAAAATGAATATTGTTCTATATGGGTGTGGTTCATATGGAAGCCAAATGCTAAAAAAAATAAAATGCTATTCAGATGTTAATCTTGTTGGTGTTGCTGATTCGATGAAAAAAGGCCTTTTTGATGGTAGACCAATAATTAATGATAGAAAAGAATTGTTAGGTTTAGTGGATGAAAAAAGCGCGATTGTGGTGTTTGCAATGGCAAATGTTGGCGCTGCATACAAAATGGCCCTGAATCTTTGTAATAAAAATACAAGGGTTGCATTATTTTTAAATAGGACTAATACACGTGGCTGTGACTTTTTGCAAGACGAATGTTTTGAGATAAAGGAATTATCTGAGAATACTTTACCAAGTATAGAAATGCATGTTGTTGATTATTGCAATTTGAATTGCAGAGGCTGTACACATTTTTCCCCATTATTTGAAAAAGAGAATCCTAATTATGATGAGCGTATGTGTGCCGTAAAGAAGATAAAGGATATTTTTGATGATGTTTTATTCTTTTACATCCTTGGTGGTGAACCATTTTTGAACCCGGATATATGCAAATATATTATTGATATTAGGAATCAATTTCCTCAATCAGAAATTCAAATAATAACGAATGGTCTATTGTTAACAACTATCGAAGAAGCGGTGTTAAAAGCAATAGAAAGTAATAATATAACTATTTGTATATCTGAATATAAGCCCACGCATGAGTGTATTGACAGGATTATTAATCGTATCGAAGAATATGATATTAACTATACTATTCGCGGGTATGATGTGAAGAGCAGTTTCAATCTCCCGTTGTCTTTAAAAGAAAACAGCAAATACCCGTATCGATGTATGTCGGACGGTTGCATATCTTTAAGCGATGGAAAGATTGCGAGATGTCCAACGCTTATGTATGTTTCACAATATAACAAGAAATTTAATATATCGTTACCAACGGATGGAATCCTGAACTTAGATGATTATTCCAAAGGGGAAGGAAAGAGAATGATTGAGGATTTGGGGAAAAAAGTTCCTCTTTGTAAGCATTGTGTTGAGAATCCAATCGAATGGCAACGGTGTAATGATAGCATTTCAATGTATGATTTTGCTATAGATGAGTAATGAGGTTTTTGACATGAGAAGCGAAATTGGGAAAAGAGTATTAATATATGGGGCCGGCAGAATAGCTAGGGCGTCCATTATAGCCTTTAGGGAAATCTATGAGGACTTTGATGAATGTGTGATAGGGTGTGCAGTCACATATTTTAATAATAATCCAAATTATTTGGAAGGTATTTCTGTTAGAGAAATAAATCAGTACCTAAGTGATACTGAGGTTGAAGTATGGATTGCGGCTATGCAAGGCTATATAGAACAGATTGAGAGTGAACTGCGTGTAAGGGGATTTAGCCATTTTAAAAGAATTGAATTGCAGGAATTGGTGGTTACGCTAGAAAACAAATGGATTGATTTAGCACCTGAAAGAAGTAGGCGATTTCTTAATTGTGGTGGAAAGAATAAACTTACCGTGGAGGAATATGTTTCTTTTCTTAGCCGTCAGTTAAAAACGCACACTTTAAATTTTGAGGTAAATTTAGCAGATCATTGTAATCTAAACTGTCAGTGTTGCAATCATTTTTCTCCAATTGCAGCAAAAGAGTTTTTGGATGTTAACCAGTATCAAAAAGATATGGAGAGAATGGCTTACTTGTATGGAGATAACCGCGGCAAGATGATGTTGTTAGGTGGAGAACCATTGTTGCACCCAGAAGTGGAAAAAGTAATTATGATAACGCGCAATTGTTTTCCGAATTTAGAAATATCTTTGGTAACGAATGGGTTACTTTTGCCTAAGATGGAAAAGAGTTTTTGGAAAGTAATGAGCGAGAACGAAATAGGATTGAGTGTTACCAAGTATCCGGTTGCTTTTGATTATGATTATTGGGAGAAAGAAGCTCAACAGAATGGTGTAAGTTGGTCTTATGGTGTTTTAAATGAAGTGTGTAAAACGACATATCATTTCCCAATAAAAGATAATCCTGAATTTGATCCTTATAGCACATATATGAAGTGCGCACATGCCAACCAATGTGTGGCGTTATATAAGGGAAGACTGTACACATGTCCGCAGGCGGCATATGTTTTTTATTACAACGAATTTTTTGGCAAGGATATACCATGCAAAGAAGAGGTTTCAATTGATATTTACCAAGCAAGTTCGTATGAAGAAATAGAAACTTTCTTGAAGGAACCAAACAAAATGTGTTCGCATTGTGGTATTTACAGTTACACCTATAATATCCCATGGGCAAGAAGTAAACGGCAAAACTGGGAATGGTCAGATTTAGATAAGGATAGTGTATGAGAATAGTTATCAGAGGCGTGGGAGAACGTGGGCAAAAACTATTTCGTGTTTTACCACGGGAAGATGTTGTCGCATTTGTAGATGGTGACAGAAAAAAACAAGGAAGCGAATTTGAAGGTACGCCAATTGTTTCACAAGAGATGTATGAGAAAGAGTATTATCGTTTTCCGATTGTTAATTCAATTCTAAGTGTAACTAACCCAAAAGAATCGGATATGGACGATTTTCCGCCATACATTGTTGAAAGTCAGATTAACCTTATTGCTTTTTTTAATAGCATATCGGACGAATTAAAAGCGATGAGTGAGCCGATTGTAATATATGGCGATAATCTTTTTTCTTTGTATTTATTTGATTATGTAAATAATTTGAAAAAAAATGTCTTTATTTTAAATGATAATGGTTGCGATTCTAAGTTAAAAAGGAATGATGAATTATCGGTTATAAGTGATGAAGTGCTTGAACAATATGAGAATGCAACAATACTTGTTACAAACCCAAGGGTGGAGTTTGTGCGTAATAAGTATAGAAAATATCGAGTAGAGGATTATTATAATTTTAATATACGATATCCTTCATCAATTAATAAGCGTTTATCCGAATTGAAAAACACTCATATTGGTGAAACTTGCATAATAATTGGAAATGGGCCGAGTTTGTCTATAAGCGATCTTGATAAAATATCTGACTCTGGGATGTTTAGTTTTGGAGTAAATCAGGTTTATCGTGTTTTTGCTAAAACTAAATGGAGACCGAGCTGTTATGTATCAGATGAAGATACAAAAACTGCAACTTATGTTAAAGAATTGGAGAGTTTGAACCTGCCCTGTATGATAATAGGTGATAAGGTTAACATAAAAAAAGAGGGCGATAGTATTTATAGATGTCATGCGTCATCGAATGGACACAAAGGAAACAATATAAATCTATATTCGGATGATGTAAGTAGAGTCATTTATAGCGGAGGAACAATCTTATACTATTGTCTACAAATTGCCACCTACATGGGGTTTGATCAGATTTATTTATTAGGCGCGGATTGCAATTATTCGTCTGATGCTCCGAATAAAAACTATTTTATAGAGAATTATGTTTCAAACGAGGAAGTAGAATATATATATTTCCCAACGTGGGAAGTATTTGGCTCATATCAGGTTGCAAAGAGTTATGCGGAAAAACGTGGTATTAGAATATATAATGCAACCCGAGGCGGAAAATTAGAAGTTTTTGAACGAGTTGATTTTGATAGCTTGTTTGAGGAAGAATAAGGGAAAAGAGGAGAGATATAAAATGCTTGAAAACTCTACTATTTTAGTGACAGGTGGAACTGGATCTTTTGGAAATACGTTCATTCCTATGACGTTGGAAAAGTATAATCCCAAAAAGATTATTATTTACAGCCGTGATGAAATGAAACAGTGGAACATGGCAAAGAAGTTTCAGGGCGATGATAGGGTTCGCTTCTTTATTGGAGATGTCCGTGATAAGGAAAGATTGTCTCGCGCATTAAATGGGGTTGACTATGTAGTTCATGCGGCAGCAACCAAGATTGTTCCGACTGCAGAGTATAATCCGTTTGAATGCATTAAAACAAATGTGAACGGGGCTATGAATATAATTGATACCTGTATTGATAATGGAGTTAAGAGAGTAGTTGCATTATCAACAGATAAAGCAAGTTCTCCGATTAACCTTTACGGAGCTACGAAGCTTTGCTCAGATAAAGTGTTTATAGCCGGTAATTCATACTCCGGTGGAAGAACAAAGTTTGCGGTTGTTCGCTATGGAAATGTTATGGGTTCGCGCGGATCTGTCATTCCGTATTTTTTAGAGACTGCTTCAAGTGGAAAACTAACAATTACGGATAAGCGTATGACTCGTTTTATGATTTCCTTGGAACAGGGAGTGGAATTGGTTTGGCATGCATTTGATGACATGGAGGGTGGAGAAATCTACGTGAAAAAGATTCCGTCCATGAATATTTGCGATATCGCAACTGCAGTAGATGAAAATGCGGAGCAGGTTGAAATCGGAATACGTCCGGGTGAAAAACTCCATGAACAGATGATTGGCGTGGAAGACGCTTATTATACATATGAGTACCCTGAGCATTATAAGATTCTGCCACAGATTTGTGAATGGGGATCTTTTGATGCGATGATAAAAGGCGGAAAAAGAGTGCCGGAAGGATTTAGCTATACATCTGATAATAATACAGAATGGATGTCAATCGATGAACTAAAGGCATGGATTGAAAATAATAAAGTAAAAATAGGAAGTATATAGGGAATGAAGGTTAATGCGATTATTCAGGCTAGATGTGGATCTTCAAGATTTCCGGAAAAGGTGTTTGTGGATATCGATGGGAAGCCACTTATATGGCATGTAGTAAATCGTTTGTCTTATGCAAATAAAATCGATGATGTGATTGTTGCAACAACGACGAGTGATAAAGATGATAAACTTGAGCAGTGGTGCAAAAAGGAAGGCAGATATTGTTTTCGAGGAAACGAAGATGATGTGTTAAACCGTTATTATATGGCGTCACACGCATACCCTTCGGATGTTGTTGTTCGAATTACCGCAGATGATCCTTTTAAAGAACCAAAGGTAATCGATGCGGTTGTTCAGAAGTTGCTGGATGAAAAAATGGATTTGGTGACGAATAACTTTCCTCCATCTTTTCCTGAAGGATTGGATTGCGAAGCGTTTACGTTTGACGTTTTGGAACAAATGGAAAAAGAAGCAAAGGATTCCTTTGAACGAGAACACGTAACACAGTACGCATATCGAAATCCGGATATGTTTCAAATTGGAAACGTAACATCTGAAACACCATTATCACACTATCGTTGGACCATTGATACGGTAGATGATTATGAAATGGTAAAAGCAATCTATAAAAATAGAATAAAAGATGCAAATGGCATTTTGCTGATGGATGAGATTCTAGAAGTTTTACAGGAACACCCTGAGATTGAATCGATAAATTCTAAAGTGAAAAGAAGCGCAATGTATCAATAATTAATTAGTTAGGAAGAAACGAAAAATGGAAAGAATATCTGAATTAGAAAAAAGGTATGTGTTAGATGCTTTAAATAATTCTTTTGAAACATCTAAGAATTCTATCTATAACAATAAATTGGAATCAGCATTTGCAGAAACGTTTCATACAAAGTATGCAATTGGCCATTGTAATGGAACTGCTACACTTCACGTTGCGCTTATGGCATGTGGCGTTGGACTGGGAGATGAGGTAATTGTTCCAGCACTTACTATGTCTTCTACTTCGATTCCGGTTGTTCTTTGTGGAGCAATTCCTGTATTTGCGGATAGTGATATCGATACTTTTGAAATCTCTGCAGAAAGTATTGAAAAATGTATTACAGATAAGACGAAAGCGATTATTACTGTTTCCTTATATGGATTGGCGCCGGATTATGATCGAATCTTGGAGTTATGTAAGAAACATAATCTTTATCTGATTGAGGATAATGCAGAGTGTTATTTTGGAACTTATAAGGGAAAGTTAGTTGGTGAATTTGGTGATTTTGCAAGCTTTAGTTTCCAAGCAAGTAAACATCTTACTTGTGGTGAAGGGGGGATGCTTACAACAAATAGCGAAGAACTGGCAGATAAAGCTAGAAGATTAAACTGTTTAGGATATGCCGGCGTAAGTGCAAAGCAAGGGAAAATCACAAGAAATGATATCCAGGATCCAAACTATAGCAGACATGTTTCTTTTGGATATAACTATCGTATGTCAGAACTTCAGGCTGCGTGTGCACTGGGTCAGTTGGAACGTGCGGAAGAACTAGTACAAAAAAGAATCGAAGTGGCAGAAATCTTTGCGGAGGCAGTAGAAGAACAAGATTTACTTAAACCACAGGCAGAACCGGAAGGATACAAGAATTCTTATTGGACCTATTGCCTTGTGTTAAATACAGATCATCCGGAAGTAGATTGGTATCGCTTTAGGGATTTGTTCCAAAAGAACGGTGGAGATGGATATTATGCTGCATGGAAGTTGTCTTATAACGAACCGGCATACCATGATATCCTTCAGCCAATGGATGGCGTATGGCAAAAATACGATGAAACCTGTTGCCCGAATGCGGAATACTTGCAGAAACGAATGATTCAGTTGAAAACGAATTATTGGGATTTGGAGGAAGCAAAGAAACAGGCGGAAATATTAAAAAAGACGATTGTAGAATTTGAGGCTACAAAGTAGAAAGGATATTGGGATGTTTACATTTAACAAAAACATTAAAATTGGAAATCGAATGATTGGGCCGGATTATCCGACGTATTTTATCGCGGAAATCGGAGGTAATTTTGACGGAAGTATCGATAAAGCAAAAAAACTAATTGATGCTGCAAAAGAAGCCGGAGCGGATTGCGCGAAGTTTCAGACCTTTACCGCAGAAACAATTGTATCCGAAGGTGGATTTTCCAAAATGGAATTGCACGGCGTGCATGGCTCTTGGGGAAGAACTGTATCTGAGGTTTTTAAAGATGTAGAATTCCCAATGGAATGGCATAAGGAGATAGCAGATTATTGTAAGAAGGTTGGCATCGATTTTTCTACATCTCCGTACTTTAAAGAGGCAATAGATTTATGCGCGGATATGAAAGTGCCGTTTATTAAGATTGGATCCGGAGAAATCACATGGCTTGAAATGTTGGATTATACCGCAAGAAAAGGTCTTCCGATTATGCTTGCTACAGGTGACGCAACCATGTCTGAAATTGATGAAGCAGTTCGAACCATTGAAAAAACCGGAAATAAGGATTTGGTTTTGATGCAGTGCATTACAAATTATCCATCAAAGATTGATAGTGCAAATGTAAATGTTTTAAAGACATATCAGAGTGCATTTGATTGCTTGACCGGTTATTCAGACCATTCGCCGGGACATGTAGTGGCACTATCATCTGTCGTATTGGGTGGACGCGTAATTGAAAAGCACTTTACGTTAAATAAAAATGACAAAGGTCCGGATCATCCACATTCTATGGAACCGGATGAGTTCAAATTTATGGTTGATTCCATTCGCGAAGTCGAGCGTGCAATGGGAAGCACCAGAAAAGAAGTAGTGGAAGAAGAAAGCGAAACAGTTTTTGTTCAGCGCCGTTGCTTGTATGCAAAAAGAGATTTAAAGGCTGGACAGGTGATTACTGCTGAGGATATCGATGTGCTTCGCCCGGCACTTGGAATTCCGCCAAAATATAAAGAGACAATCATCGGAAAAACCGTGAATAAAGATATTCCTGCCAGAGACCCTATCTTTTGGGAGGATATTTAACTAACAAGGGTTGGTGAATGCATGATTACAGATAGAGAAACGATAATGGCGATTGTTGATAATGATTGCCTAACAGAATCGGATGTTGCGGTTCTTCTTGAGGGTGATGGCTTTTTTCGTTTTCAAAAAGCAGTGGAATTGTATCAACAGGAACTTGTAAAAAAGATAGTTTTTAGTGGGAATATTGTTGATAAGGATTATGGAAGTTATCCATTTGAAGAAGTGAAACCCTATATTTTAGAACACGGCGTACCGGAATGCGATTTGATTCATGAGGACAAATCGAAGCAAACAAAACAGCAAGCGCAAGAAGTTGTAAAAATGGCACTTGAGAATGGATGGAAAAAACTTGCGCTGGTAGCGTCTCATGAACATCAATACAGAGCGTATTTAACCTTTTTGCGTGAGGTGTTGGATACAAATAGTGGCCTAATTCTATATAATGCTCCGGTACGAAACCTAAACTGGTTTATCGATAGCGGATGGGGAACAAGATTTGATCGTTTATCTGCAGAATTTGATCGGATTGAGAAGTATTCTGAAATGGGACATTTAGCAACTGCAAAGGAAGTCGTTGAATATCAAAAGTGGAAGGAGTCTTTGCTGTAAAGATATGGTAAGTATAGAAGAAGCAAAACAAATCATGGGTGATAATTTCATAGGACCGGATGAACTGTCTAATCAAACGGTGATGAGCTTTTTGATAGATGATGTGCCGGAAATACCTTTTGGATTATCAGAACTTCAAAATAAGAGTAAGGATTATATGCTAATCCTTGGCATCAATAGATTTAAAAATGGAAAACCGATAACGATTCGAAATCTAATCGACATCTTTGGAAAGAATCCGGACGAATATGAACCGTGTTTTTACAATCAAGATTGGTATGACAAAGAAGAATTTATTGATATAGAAATGAAAAGCGAATGGTATTTTATTCGTAAAGACGTTTTTGAAGACAGCAGAGCGATTATGCCGGAGGATTTGATGAAGAAGTACGCTTTTCCAATGGCAGTAAGTTGTTGTTATGCTTTTTTTGTTTCGTGGATTTGCAAGGATATAAAACTGTGGTATCACGATTTTGTTTGGTGCTGCGATACAGATCACAATGGTGATCGAATCTATGTTGGTAAGTATCATGATGTGGATGGAGTAAATAAAAATGGATTTAGTATACACAGGCATTTGGAATTGAGAGACTGCTACGGATGTGTTGATTGAAAAACTGTTCTGTTTAATATGGGTGAAGGAATGGAAAAAATAAGTGTTATAGTGATTGCATATAACGTGGAAAAGCAATTAAAAAAATGCGTGCAAAGTGTTTTAAACCAGACCTATTCTAATCTAGAAATAATCCTTGTTAATGATGGATCGATAGATGGATGTATACGCATTTTTGAGCAAGCGAAGTTAATCGATTCAAGAGTAAAGGTTATTGACAAGCCAAATGAAGGAATACTGGCTGCTCGAAAAGCTGGGGTAAATGCGTCAACAGGGGATTATATTTGTTTTGTGGATGGAGATGATTGGGTTGAGCCTATAATGTATGAAAAAATGTTAAATTATGCATTGCAATATGATTCTCAATTGGTTCTATCTGGGTGCTGGCGAGATAATGATGAAGGAACATATTCAAAGTGGAACGCAGGAGATTTCCCTGCAGGGGTGTATAAGGGGAAAGACTTGGAAACACTAAAACGGGGATTAATTGATCGAGCAAATTTTAGATTAAATGGAGCAGCTTGGAATAAACTATTTGAAGCAGAATTGTTGAAATCAATATATAAAGGATTAAATGTTGAACCAAGAATTTACGGGGATGATTGGCTAATTTCATACCCTTGTGTATTAGAAGCTTCTTCCGTATATATTACTCATGAAGCTTTTTATCATGGATATGATAGAAATACTTCTTATACGCATACGAAGCACAAGGAAATATATCAATTGATTAGTGATACTTTCAATCAACTAGAGAAACAGTTTGAAACGAATAAGTATGGGGTTGAATTGATAGATAAACTAAAGGTTATAGAGATAAAGGAAATTATTAATAATCTTCCGAATATAATTGATTTATGGATTCAAAAATTTGTGTGGTGTGACGATTCTTTAAATGGAAGGTTGGTTTTGTATGGCGCTGGAGAAGTTGGCGAGAGTTATTATAGACAATTTTCTAATTCAAAAAATAAAGAAGTAGTCTTATGGGTCGATAAGAATAAGGCCGGAAATGAGATGCTGGGATTCCCTATATCCAAAATAGGTGATATATCTATTACACAATATGATTACGTGGTAATAGCAGTAAAAGATGAAAAGGTCGTTGATGGTATTCGAGGGGAATTGGTTAGTGAGAACGTGCCAAGAGAAAAAATAAGATGGGTTCCTCCGATGACAGTTGCTGAGTATATAGTAGAGCGGGAAGGGCTATTTATTGGTGAATAATGATATCCATATAAATAAAAAACGATTAGCAATAGTTTCGATATATGATAGCGAGGGTGTAATTTACGATTATCTCATATTCTATCTTAGAGAACTGAAAAAAAATGCAGAAAAGATGATAGTGATATCTAATGGAAAACTGGTTGCGGAAGGAAAAAAGGAGTTATATGAAATCGCTGAGATAGTATGTGAAAAATCAAATGAGGGTTTTGATGCCGGAGCATATAAGTTTGCTTTTGGAAAAATACTAGATGAACATGATTGGGAGTACTTTGATGAAATAGTTTTGTCAAATGATACGTGCTTTGGACCATTTGTCCCATTTGGAGATGTTTTTTTAACCATGGAGAAAGCATCTATAGACTTTTGGGGGATTAATCTTATTGATAATCACCTTTTTAGATATCTGCAATCTAACTTCTTAGTATTTAATAAAAATACATATGGTAATTTGCGGAGTTATTTTGACAAGGAGATAGCGCAAGATGAAAAAACGATACATGATGTTTGCTTGAGTTTTGAAAGAGGACTGTTTGTCTATCTGTGTGCTTGTGGATTCAATTACGGGTCATATATTGAAGGAAATGATATTGATCCTTATAAATCAACGGGGTACCTAGCCCAGTTTTATGGGAGTCCAATAGTTAAAAAATCCTCAGATTATAGTAATCATAGAGAGGATGTGGAATGGCTCCTTTATTGGCTCAGAAAAAACACTTTGTATGATACGAGATTAATCGTTGATTATTATGAGAGAAAAAAGAATAATCGAATTCTTATGCCAGAGAATGTGATTGAGATAATAGAGCCTATTCGATTGCCGTCATATTCTGTGTCAAGAAACCAAATGTTGTCATTTATAAAAAAGAATAAAGAAATATATATTTATGGTGCGGGTATGATTGCACAACATCTTTACGTATATTTTAAAAACGATATTGATGTTTTTAAAGGATTTTTGGTAAGTGATAATACGTCTGGTTTGCAAGAGTGGAGGGGGGGTCCCATATATCAATTTAAAGAAGATATGATAAAAAATGCAGGGGTTATCGTAGCTATGAATATGAATAATACAAAGCAGGTAATAAAAATACTAGGAGATAAGCCTAACGTGATTTATATATGCAGTTAATGCATATGGTTTGATATATACAGTTTATTATGAGGACTTATGCATGAGAATCGTTATATTTGGAGTGGGGCAGTATTATAAGAATAGAAAAAGACAGTTGGAAGAATTGGGCAACGAAGTCCAAATAGTTTGTTTCATTGATAATAATTCTATAGTTAACCAAATGGATGGATATCCAATTCTTAAGCCCTATGAATTGAATGGTGTGAATTATGATTGCATTCTGTTAATGAGTAAAAGCAATCGGGAAATGACAAAACAGTTAATAGAAATGGGAATACCAAAGGACAGGATAGTAAATTGGTTCCAGTTTTTAATTCCGTTTCGGAAGGGGATTTTTAAATTCTACTCGGGAAGAAAAAATACCATAGGAAAAAAGCGGATACTGGTATTATCGACGTATCTTGATTATAATGGTGGAACAATGGCGGCTGTATATGCGGTTCGGGCATTGTGCGATAAAGGGTATTATGCTTGTTTAGCGGCAGAAGATGGAGATAAAAACCTTATAAAGGAAATAACCGATGAAGGAATGGATGTTGTATTATGTCGAGGGATAAAAGGTTTTTCCGAGGAAGAACAAAGATGGGTTTCTCAATTTGATGCGGTTGTTGTAAATGTTTTTCAAATGGTAAAGTGTGCAGTGGATATAAGCAAACAAAAGCCTGTGGTTTGGTGGATCCATGAATCGAATAATACATTCTCTACAGTTTTTGAAAAAGAATTTGACTATTGCGGAAAAGAAGGATTTATTGACGAAAATTTTCATAATATATCAGTGTGCGCAGTGAGCGATATACCCAAAAGATATTTCCTCTCATATTTCCCAAATCAAAAAGTTTTTAATCTCCCATATGGAATTCCGGATAAGTGTCAATGCAAAGAGATTGTGACAGAAAAAAGAAAAATAATTTTTGCGGTGATAGGAGTTGTGTGTGAATTAAAGAGACAAGATTTGTTTGTGGATGCCATAAATCGTCTACCAAAGAATCTTTCTAATGTTGAGTTTTGGATGGTTGGAAGCATTGAGAATGATGAGTTTTGTGACAGGATTAAAGAAAAAACGACTGGCATTAGTAACATCAAAATGCTTGGAAATATGTCTAGAAAGCAGATGGCGGATGTTTATAGTGATATAAGTGTGGTTGTGTGTACTTCGAATGAAGATTCTCTCCCGATTGCGTGTACAGAGGGGATGATGTATGGAAAGCCGATAATCACAACAGAAAATACCGGAACAGCTAACTATATAAAAAACGAAGTGAATGGATTTGTGTGTAAAGTTGATAGTGCTGAAGATTTGGCTTCGAGGATGGAATGGATGATAAACCATTCGAGTAAACTTGCTGAAATGGGAGCAAACGCGAGAAAAGTATATGAAAAGTATTTTTCACTTGAATCTTTTGGTGAAAACTTAGAGAAGGTATTAATTGATAATAACTGTATTAATAAATGAGGATGAAAATAGATGGAGTTAGATGAGAGAATTATTTCAGAGGTGTTTCCGAGTTTATCGCTGAATTTTGAAAATACGTGGTTTATCAATACCCGAATGGGAGTATGGGGAAGAATTGATCCAGAACAAAGAAAGGGCGACTTGTTTGGGTTTGCTGGTATAGAAAGTGATACCTGTGAAGCTCGTTATGTTGACGTTATACAGGTGGACAAGGAACTATTCTTTTTGCCACAATTGATAACAAATAAGATTTGCGTTGCAGTGTATAACTTGGACGAAGATAATTTGGAAGAAATTTCCTTAAAAAATAAGGAAACTTTAGATCCTAAATGGCCATTATTTTGCTCGTGGATCCGTTTGGGTGATTATTTATTTGCTTTAGGAAATTCGTATCCAGCTATTGTTAGAGTAGATATAAAAACAAAAGAAGTTGACTATATTGAAAAATGGGTTGAATATATAAAGCCTTTTGTCAAGGAAGAAATAAAACTGCCTTATATTTCTTCTTCACAGGTTATGCTAGATGGTAATAAAATATATATTCCTATTACTGCTTCACCGGTGATTTTAACTGTAGATTTATGTACTATGAAAGAAGAAATAATGCTTTTAAATATTGAGGGAGACGGTTTTGTGGGAATATGTAAAATAGGCAGTAGCGCATGTTTGCTGAATGGGAGTGGGAAACAATCCAATCGACTGTATTTATATGATTTTCAAAAGAATGAAGTATTAGAGCAGTATCAACTCCCGGAATTAGACGAAAATGTTCCAATAGTTAAGATGTTAAATCGCAATAATAAAACATATATTTTTCGATGGAGCTTTTTGAAGCCGGAAAACAACTACAATGACGTATATGTATACAGTGCTGAATCTGAAGAATTGGAGAATCTTAGAATGGTTGAAAAGAATCATTCGGATGGAATCTCCGCTTGGGGCGAGGGGGTGCTGAATGCGTTTTGGAAGAATGAAGAGACTCTTGTATACATTACCGGAAATGATTTAATGTGGCATGAATACAATACAAGTACGGGTGAATGCTTAGATTATAAAATGTCGATTGACAAGGAATCTGACGGATATAATAAAGGGATGAATCAGTGGTTCTGTGCATTGACACAGAAAAAGGTATTATTTCACGAAAAGAGATTATCTTTAAATCAATTCTTAAAAGAAATTGAGTATTCAAACATTTAGTGAGCTGGGGAGAAAACTGTTATATGATAGTCAAGAATTGCAGTTGGGAATCATTTTGTGAAACCATAAAAGGAAAAAGATTAATTGTATGGGGGGCTGGAAGAGCTTTTGAGCATTTAATATCGGCGTATAAAAGCGAAGCTTTTTTAAATGGCATATCGTATATTGTTGATAATAATGTTAAGGGAAATTTCCAGTTAGAGAATGCTACAATTCGAGTCGAGCCTCCAGAAAAATTGAAAAATGAAAAGGCGTGCATAGTTTTAGTAACGAGCTCTTTGTATTTTTTGGAAATATTTGACGAGTTAAAAACTATGGATTTACCTGATACTGTAGAGATATATTTCTTGCGGTGTTTACAACTGATACAATCAGAGAAACTTCTGAATGATGCAATAAGATTGTTGAACAATAACAAAAAAGAATGTATACCGAGAATAATACATACATTTTGGTTTAGTGGGGATCCGTTGCCGGAAGAATACCAAAAATGCCTAGATAGTTGGAAAAAGTACTGTCCGGATTATGAAATTAAGATATGGAACCAGGATACCTATGATTGCGGAAAATATGGATTTGTAAAAAAAGCGATTGAAGCTAGAAAGTGGGCATTTGCAGCAGATGTTGCTCGCTTGGATGTTCTCTATGAGTATGGTGGAATCTATATGGATTTAGATGTAGAAATTTATCGACCGTTGGATTCTTTACTGTGTCATAATGGCGTTTTTTCCCATTTGGATGACTATATAGATATGCCGGTGTTTGCGTCAGTAAAGGGTAATGAACTTTTGAAAAAAATAATGGAATTATATGATGGGTTGGAATTTTCGACAGATGAAGAGTATCAAAAGAATGTATTGATTCAACCGCGATTTGTAAAACCGATTTTCGAAGCAGAGGGTGTTCCGATGGAGGAGGGCGTACATGAAGTAAATGGCAATTTGTATTTGCCGTGTAATGTGTTCCTCCCTCATTATTGGTTTGATTGGAGTGGAAAGTCAAAATGCGGTGACGCGGGGTATGGAATCCATCACTGCAATGCCGGCTGGTTTAGTGACAGTAGTAGAGAAGAACGAAATGCGAATATAGCAAAAGTGGCTGCGCTGTGGAATCGGATTTATGAAGGGAAAGAGTGACGTGGAAACAAAATATGAACAGACTTTTTATTTATTTCCATATGAACAGGTAGATAAAGATGCAACCGTTATTATCTATGGTTTTGGAAAAGTTGGAAAGCTGTATTATCAGCAGATCCTCCAAAATGGATATTGTAAAGTGCAAAGCATTGTTGATAAGAATGCGAGTGTATTTGATAATAGTTACTTTCCGGTTATTTTGCCGGAAGAATTGGACTATGAAGAAAATATTAAAGTGGTAGTATCTGTTGCGAACGCACAAGAGCAGTTGCACATTTCTGATTTTTTGGAGAAAAAAGGTTTTTCAAGAGAAGATATTATATGTACGCATTATACGGTTCCGTTTTTGGTCAAGGTGACGAATCATTCATGCGGTACAAGCATAATGCATGCGTCCAGAGAAGAAGTGAATGAACTGTACGGACCGATTTTTTTTGAAAAATGGAGTAAAATTTATCGTTACTTGCGTATAAATGATTGGCCGGAAAGCAAACTTGTAAGAGTCGGACAAAACAATGATGGTGGATACATCATGTATGATGACTTGGCGGAGAAAGAATCCAAGGTTGCATATTCTTTTGGAATTAGCACAGATGTATCGTGGGATAATGATATGGCCGATAATGGATACGATATTTATATGTACGACCATACCATTGATGCGCTTCCGTATGAAAGAAAAGAATTTCATTATTTCAAAAAAGGAATATCTGATTCAAATTCACCGATAGGGGATTTAGATACACTTTCAAATTTGTTGGATAAGAATGGTCATTCTGAAAAAAAGAATATGATTCTTAAAATGGATGTGGAAGGTGCGGAATATGGATTTATTCTTAATACAGATGCAGAACTGCTTAATCGTTTTGATCAAATCGTCATGGAAATCCACAACTTGCATCAGATGACTAAGGATGATGCGATTGAAAAAGCACTAAAAAAACTTTCATTAATATTTGGAACTGTTCATATCCACGCGAATAATTATGGCGATTTGGTTTACGTGGATGATGTCCCGTATCCGGACACGGTTGAAATAACTTTATTAAATAGAAAACGGTATGAGTTAAAGGAAAGTAAGGAAGTTTGCTTGCCAATTTCTTTAGATATGCCCTGTCGTCCGTTTGATGATGAAATAGTATTGGGTGATTGGAACAGTAGGGAATAAGATGATTAATATTTGCTTAGCGTTACATGATGAAAAGGGAACATATGCAAAATATACTGCGGTAACGATGTTATCCGTTTTTTTAAGTACAAAGGAATCTGTTCGCGTATTTCTTTTGCATGATAATACGCTAAGTGAAGAGAATAAACATCGATTTGACTCTTTGGTAAATGAATATAATCAGAGGATAGAGTTTGTCTTAATCGATGCGGTCGATGAGTGGAACAGTCTTAAGAATATTAGTGCGTTTACAGTTGGCACAATGTTTCGTTTGTTGATTCCTACAGTTCTCCCGGATGAAGTGGAAAAGGTTATATATCTGGATTCGGATATTGTTGTAAATATGGATGTTTCCGAATTATGGAATATGGATTTTGCTGACAAATTGATTCTTGGAAGAAAAGAAATCCGTTATGATAATCCGATTTTTAACCTAGGTGTAGATGAAAACACATATATTAACGCCGGTGTTCTGTTAATGGATTTAAAAGCAATTCGTAGTAAATATGATTTCCTTGCTGAAACTACTTCGTATTTGCGAGCACATCCGGATTGTATGTGGAACGATGAAGATGCAATCAATTATGTACTTGACGGGCAACAGCGCGTGATTTCGAATCGTTTCAATTCTTATACCGCGAAGTTGCGTGAAAATTTTGAGGAAAAACATGACTCTTGCATATATCATTTCGCGGGCGATTTCCCGCATCCAATAGATATGAAAGACTATGATGCATTATTCTTTGATGTTTTGAAGAAAACGCCATTTGGAGATGGAATTATAAATAGTGTTTTCTTCCGGGATGCGGAGTATATAGCGAAACAAAAGAAAAAGATTGCGTTAGAACTGACGAATCGATTAAAAAAAGCATCGAACATCGCTTTTTGGGGGGCAAAAGAAACTGCAGCATATAAAGAGTTAAAAGAACGTGTAAGATTTGCTAAGAAAAATGTACGATTTCTTGATTCGAAGGATGAACTAAATGGAACGAAGTTGGATGGATATGTTGTCTGTCACCCTAATGAGATAGTAGGTGAAAATGATGTTTTTGTTGTTGTGTTGGCATACAATCATTATGAAGTAATAAGTAAAAGCTTGACGGATATGGGCTTTACTGAACACAAGAATTATGCTTGTGTGAATGAGTTTTTTTATTCTGAGAGTTGGATGAGGGGATATTTGGATAGAGTGGTATGAGAGTGGTTTTATATGGATTCGGAAGGAATCTGAAAAAGGAATATCATAATTTAATAGACTTCGAACTTGTGGCAATAGCGGATAAAAGAGCGGATGAAATTTCGCAAATGGACAGAGAGAAGTTTCAATGTCCGTTTGTTTTGCCTTCGGAGATTTGCAAATTCGAGTTTAATTATGTGGTGGTAACGTCCGTTGCTATGTTTGAATCTATGAAACAGCAACTGATTTGCGAAAATGGGATTAATCCATTAAAGGTCGTGTCCATGCAACTGTTCTTGAAAAAAAACCAGCCAAAGGATTTTGAGTTACAGAAGAAAAGAATACGTACATTTTTTGGAACGGAAGTGGACTTTTTTACGGAAATTTCAAATGAAACTGATTACATGAGTCATATTTGCGATAGGGATGGTCGACGATATTCGACTACTTTTTTTGATTTTTATCAAAAGAAATGGGAAGCACCAAAGTCGGTCGACGGTTTGGGTGTCTATGTTGTGACGCATAAGGATTATGATTTTCCCCAATATCCGTCTTATGTTCCAATAGCGGTTGGGGACTATGAAAAAGATGGATTTTTGGATGACCGCAGTGGAGCAAGGATATGTTCGTTAAACAACAAGATTAACGAGATGACGGCTTTATATTGGGTATGGAAAAATAAGAAGACTGATATAATTGGATTTTGCCATTATCGTAGGTTCTTTTGTGATAATGAAATAGCTTGCTTTGAAAACTTGTTAAAGCCTCAAACGATAAAAACGTATTTAGAAGAAGCGGAACTGATTGTTAATGAGCAAACGATTGAAGAACATACAGTTTTTGAAATACTAAAGATGCCTTTGAGCGAACGAGCTTCTGAGGATGGATATCGTTTGATTGAAGACGGTGTAAAAAAACACCAGCCGGAGTATTTGACCGATTTTTATGAGGTAATGAATGGACATACCCTTTGTTACTACAATATGTTTGTTACCACGTGGGATATTTTTGATGCATATTGCGAGTGGCTGTTTTCGTTTTTGATTCCTGCCGCGGAAGAATTTGATGTGGACGCTTACGAAGGACAGGACAAACGAACCATAGGTTTTTTTGCGGAACGAATGTTATCGGTGTGGCTACATCATAATCCATTAAAGATAAAATCTTTGCCGGTGTTTACGCCATAGTTTTATAAAGTGTTGGAGAGAAAATGAACGCAGTATTACTTTCTGGTGGGTCCTTATGTTGAGAGACCGTATTTTGAAATGCTGTATAACTTGCAAAAACAGGTGGAACAAAACGAGGCAAATCTTGTTTTGATGGGAATAGAACAAACCTATCCCAGTGAAAAGTACGGATATATTATTCCTATGGATGAGAAAAGCGTCAGCAAAGTAGATACCTTCAAAGAAAAGCCGGATAGAAAAACTGCAGAGGATTATATTTCACAGGCGCTCTTTGGAATGCGAGAGTATTTGCGTATAAGCTAAGCTATGTACTGGAAAAAGCAAAAGAAGAGTATGGTACTTCTGATTACAAAGAACTCTATGATAATTATGAGAACTTGAAAAAGATTTCCTTTGATTATGCAGTTGTAGAAAAAGAAAGTAATATTCAGGTGATGTGTTTTTTCGGGGGCGTGGAAGGCTCTTGGAGCCGGAAAGATTATCATCGAAGGAGAGATAAAACCAATCGGACGTGGAGATACGGCTTGCATCACGCCGGGAATGAAACATGCCATCAAAGCGGATACGGAACTTCACGTGATAGAAATCCAAATCGGAGAGAAACTGACGGAAGAGGATATCAATCGTTTGGAATTTGATTGGAAAGGGATATAAAATGTGAAAAATGTCCACCCATCAACATTTTTTATGCTGAAAATGTTGATGGGTGGACATTTTTAGTATAAAATAATGTTGTAATAAG
>JAILMB010000093.1 GCA_024692825.1 Lachnospiraceae bacterium
GTGGAAAGTGTAAAAAAGTGTGCCCGATGAATGTCGATGTAACTGATAACAGCAGGAAACGTCTTAACGGCACCGAATGCATCCTGTGTATGGAATGTGTCAGGAATTGTCCAAAGGACGCGCTATAAGTAATAATGAATGTCTTTGATATGTTTCCGACAACAGGAGGTTAGGAGAAATAAAATGGCGGAAGAAAGCGAATGCAGGTTATGGGCAATAAAAGATCCTCTTTTGACAGAGTATCATGATTATGAGTGGTGCAGAATATCACATGATGACAGATATATTTTTGAAATGCTATGTCTGGAAGGTCAAAGTGTAGGGCTTTCATGGCGGACAATTATCAATAAACGAAAGGCGTACAAGGAGGCCTTTTATGATTTTGATATTGATACATGCGCCACTTTGACAGATGAATATCTGAATAGTCTTATGGAAAATAAAGAACTGATCAGAAATAAGAATAAAATATTTAGTGTCCGAAAAAATGCGATTGTGGTAAAAAAGATTATTAAAGACTATGGAAGTCTCGATGCTTTTGTTTGGGCATATACTGATGGAAAACAGATTGATGGTCAGTGGAAGACAAGTGGTGATATACCAACGGAGACAGATATTTCGCGAAAAATGAGTAAGGATTTTAAAAAATTAGGAATGGCCTTTGTGGGCCCGGTGATTACATACTCCTTTATGCAATCCATTGGAATGGTAAATGATCATCTTATAGACTGTGGATACAGATTACGTTAAAAAAGTTTCTAATTACGAGAGGAAACTCGATTTGGCATGTCGCAATAACATATACTAAATTCGTAATTTATTTATGGAGGTGTTATATATGTTATTGATATTAAATGGAAGGTAGGAGTAAAGACAGGCTCCTACCTTTTTTTATCGTGAAATTCGTGGTTATAGGCATACAATACGGTGATATAAAAAGAGATTAAAACCGGATATCCGATGAAACAAAACATCCAGGCCCCAGAGGATAATCCAAAGTTACGAAAGATTAACCATAAAATATAACCTAAAAGACCAGAAAGCAGTATGATGATAAAGAAAGCAAATTTGTATTTTGTAGTTGCTTTTATATTTTTTTTATCTATATAATTCCATAATTTTTTCATTTGTTATACCTCCGTCTATAGTTAGGATAGATGGGAAATGTAAAATATAAAATCGGAGTGGTGTAAGATTTATGTAAAATATAGTTATGAAAGAAATCCTCTATATATTTAATAGGAGACTTCTATTTTTTTACCGTAATACCATATACATTTTACGAAAGTATGATAGTTGATTTTACATTTCCTTTTTAAAATAAGTTTGTGAATAAAAACGAAACATAAATTTTGGAGGAAGAAAATGAAAGAAAAATTAAATTGGAACATAGTTTTTATAGGAGTACTGGTTGTGTTAATTGGAATCTTTACCTTTGTAGAATTCCCATTGGCAGAAGTGATATATAACCCAGAAAGTGGGTTTGGAAGATTTTTTGAAATAATTGGTACTTTACCACTACCTATAGTAGGATTATTTTCCACCGTTAGTTTGATTATGACAGCAGAAAGAAGGTTTTGTCCGAAAACAATTCTATCCTATGTGCTAGGAATTATTTGCTACTCATTATTCTTTATGTATGGTGTGAAGTGTATTGCACATCAGGTACCTGCTTTTGAAAAACCAATGATGTTTTTATCTTTACTTTGGACTGTAGCTTGTGTTTTTTTAGTTTACCGCGTGATAAAAAAAGGAAAATTACAGGAGTTAAGAAGGGCTTCTATTATCGGAGTAGCAGGTTGTTTAGCAGCAAGTGTACTTATTGGAATGATTAAATCTTTTTTTGCAAGACCAAGATACTATACCTATGCAGGAGAACCTGAAAAGTTTTCGTATTGGTTTGAGGTTCATCCTGCAAATAAATTGAATGATGGATTTCCTTCTGGCCATTCCGGACAGGCAGCAGTATCTTTGTTTACGATTTTATTGAGCAGTTTTTTAGAGGTAAAAAATGTAGAAAAATTTGATCGTGTAATGACAGTGCTATCTATTGGATTTACTATTTGCGTCATGGTTTCCAGAATGATTCTGGGAATGCACTTTGCTACGGATGTTATTATGGGAGCAGCCCTGCCTTTAATCGCTATGAAACTTACAAAAACTGTGCTAGATAAGGTGAGTGAAACACAAGAGGAGTATATGATAGGAGAACCAGATCAAAAAGCTTACCAGAATTATCATTCAAGGGATGTTATGTAGATTCCCATATCTCTTTTCATATGATTTTGATAAAATAGAACAAATGGAATATATGGAAAGGAAAATATTATGAAGTTAGCAGTTATTTACGATTCAAAAACAAATAATACAAAAATGGCAGCAGAGTGGATTGTATCTGGAATGTCTGAAGTGGAAGGGGTAGAGGCAAAGGCCTTTTCGATTCAGGAAGTAGACGAGGAGTTTGTGAAAGAAGCAAATGGTGTGGTATTTGGTTCTCCATCTTATGCTACGGCAATGACTCCTGATATGCATAATTTCCTGATGCCAAAAGCTATGAAACTTGGTTTAGGGGGAAAGCTTGGAGGAGCTTTTGCGACAGAACAGTTCACCCACGGTGGTGGAGATCTTGTCATCCAGGCTTTATTAAACTATGAAATGACAAATGGGATGCTTTGTTATTCCGGAGGAAATGCCTGGGGGCTTCCGAATATTCATCTTGGACCGGTTGCTGTTAACAATAATAAGGAAGCACATAATGGGATGGAACATTACAAAGATTATTTTGTAACTTATGGAAATCGTTTTGCATCAAAAGCAAGGGAATTATTTTAGGAGAAGGAAGTATTCTATCCAAGGAGTAGGATATTTTCAATTATAGGGGATATAAATATATAGAAAATGACCGCAGTGGAAATCATGATATTTTCATGACTTCCATTAGCGGTCTTTTTCATATTAATTCTAAAAATTTTTCATGAATGCGGGTGTCGTCTCCCAGTTCCGGATGAAAGGCCAGACCAATTTGATTTTTATATCGAACGGCTACGGTTTTTCCATCCACCTGAGAAAGAATCTCTGTATATTTTGCATCTTCGATATAAGGTGCCCGAATAAAGGTCATATCGAAATTCCCCAGTTCTTTTATGAGAGCAGATTTACGAAAACTTCCTAGCTGTCTTCCGTAGGCATTTCGTTTCACACAAACAGGAAGTGTCCCAAAGTAGACATTTTCGTCGTTTGAGATTTCTTCAGAAAGAAGAATCAGTCCGGCGCAGGTTGCTAAAGTGGGAAGTCCATTTTGAATCAATTCTTTTATCTTTTCAAACATATGTAATTCGTGTAAAAGTTTTCCTTGTACTGTACTTTCTCCACCGGGAAGCACTAGGCCATCAAGATCTTTGATATCGGATGCTTGTCTTAACTCTACACATTCTGTCCCGAGAGACTCTAACATTTTTTTATGCTCTATAAAAGCACCTTGTAAAGCAAGAATTCCAATTCTCATATTACTGTCCTCTTTCTTCCATGATTAACTGGATTTCACTTTCATTAATACCAACCATGGCTTCCCCTAAATTTTTTGATAACTCTGCAATGAGTTTTGCATCGGTGTAGTTGGTAACTGCTTTTACAATGGCAGCAGCACGTTTTGCAGGATTTCCTGACTTAAAGATACCAGAGCCTACAAAGACACCTTCTGCTCCAAGTTGCATCATAAGGGAAGCATCCGCAGGTGTGGCAACACCACCAGCAGCAAAGTTAACGACAGGAAGTTTTTTGTTATCATGAACATATAAAACCAGGTCATAAGGAACCTGTA
>JAILMB010000094.1 GCA_024692825.1 Lachnospiraceae bacterium
TACTCGCTTTAGTGGGAATGCATCTCTTTTATGATCAAATAAACCTGCGATGAAAAGAAAGGCAGGCATATGGAAAGACCATATGGTAAGAAAAGTATAGTGAAGTAGTGGTCCGGAAGAAGAGTGGCATACTAAATCCACCAAGTGGCCAAATACTACTAGTAAAATTAAAAATCCTTTTGCATTATCAAAATAAGTAAGACGTTGTTTCATAATTGTATTTTTAAATTATCAAGCAGATAATAAAAACTCCCTCTCATAAATTAAAACTCAGATTCCAAAAGATTATATCATAGGAGAAGTGAAATGATAAAGACACAAGGAATGACACCGTCTTTAGTTTATGCTAAAATATCTAAAGTTAGAGAGGATGAAATCAGATAGAGATTCGTCTCATAAAAGACTAGGAGCTTATACATGAAAGTTACAAAACACGTACAAACCTATCGAAGAATTTATCAGCGCACCGTAAACTTTATGATGCCGCTTATTTATACTGTTATGTTTACCTATGTTTGGTACAACCATTTGAATTCCGTAATACATGGCTTTGTAAACAAAGGTAATCTACTGATTATTTTGATGTATTTTATCATTAACTACGTCGCCCTAAAGCTTTGGAATGCCTTTGGAATCGGCATGCATAAGCTGGTAAATGTAGTGGTGTCTCAGGCCATGGGTGTTTTATTTGGAAACATGGGAACCTATGTAGAACTTGTATTAGTAGGTGCTCATATTGATTTCTTGATGACCGTATTTATCCATATGGCATGGCTCACCTTAGCCCAGTGGGTAGTGGCTTTAATCGTGCCATATTTTTTCAATCTGATTTACATCAATATCTTTCCACCTCATAAGATTCTTCAGATCAATGGAGACTATGACAATGATTTGAGTGAGAAGATAAAGAGTAGAGAAGATCGTTATCAGGTTTGTGAAGAGATTTCCATTCATGAGCCTTGGGAAGTGATTGAAAAAAAGATGCGAAGCTATCGGGCTGTGCTCTTAAATGATTTAGATGCTCATGAGCAGGTGAAGATAATAAAGTACTGTTATGCCCATTCCATTCGCTTGTATTTTACCCCAAAGATTTCCGATATCATCATAAAGGGAAGCGATACCATTAACTACTTTGATTCTCCACTTTTTGTAAATCGAAATATCGGACTTACCATAGAACAGCGAATTATAAAAAGAACATTAGATATTATTATTTCCCTTTTGGGACTGATCGTGGCAACTCCGATTATGCTCGTAACTGCCATTTGTATCAAAGCCTATGACAGGGGGCCTGTATTTTATCTTCAGGAGCGAACCACCTTCCGTGGAAAGAACTTTTGGATGATAAAGTTTCGCTCTATGATTGAAAATGCAGAAGCAGACGGCCGTGCAAATCCGGCGTCAAATGACGATGAACGAATCACCCCAGTGGGACGATTTATTCGAAAGACAAGAATCGATGAATTGCCACAGCTTATAAATATCCTAAAAGGAGATATGTCCATCGTGGGACCTAGACCGGAGAGAGTAGAGCATATGGAAAAGTATGCGGAAGTGGTACCGGAATTTGATTATCGACTCAAAGTAAAGGGTGGCCTGACCGGCTATGCTCAGGTCTATGGAAAGTACAACACCACACCGTTAGACAAGCTTAAGATGGATTTGATGTATATCATCAACTATTCTTTACTTTTGGATATTCAGATTTTCTTTGAGACCGTAAAGGTCATCTTCCGTAGTGAATCTACCGAAGGCTTTTCTAAAAAGCAAAAGGATGCCATGGACGAAATCGAGATTTCCGATACGGAGAAAAAATAGAGGATCGAAACTATTTTATAAACAGATAGAAAACGGAATGCGTATGAAACTTACACACCTAACAAAGATATATTTCCCGGATAATGGCGGCGGCATCAGCCAGGCAGTGGAAACCGTGACAGACGGATTTCGCGATATGGAGCAGGAAGTCATCTGCTGCCAAAGGAAACCGGGCATAGAAACAGTAGAGGATACCTATGAGGGTATCCCTGTTTTGCGTTGTAAGCAGTTTTTGGACGTGGCATCGACACCCTTTTCCTTTCGCTTTTTAAAAGAGATGAAACGTCGTGGCGCAAATGATGGGATTACGATTTATAACTTCCCTTATCCCCTATGCGACATCGGAATCCTGTTTCACTGCTATCGCGGGAAGTTAGTCCTTTGGTGGCACTGCGATTTTGTAAGCTATAAACGCCTGGCGCCATTTTACCGACCTTTTGTAAAGCACAGTTTAAAAAAGGCGGATATGATTTTGGTATCTTCTGACGGTACTATCGATGGAAGTGATTTGCTGCCGCAATTTCGAGACAAGTGTCTCAAGGTGCCCTATTCCATTTCGGATGAACACCTTCGGGCTGGGGAAGAGTATGTCGAAAAATATGGGTATGGAGTGAGTGCTTGTGTGAAAATTTCAGATGAAGAGGGAGCTGCCTCTTTGGAGCTCGATGATGGAAGTGTAAATGGGAACCATGTACATATGCTTTTCTTGGGACGCCTAGTTTGGTACAAGGGCGGCGACTTGCTGCTTCACGTATTAAAGCGTCTAGTGGAAGAAGAGAAAATAGATGCCGAGGGCAACACGCCGGTTTACGACCTCACCTTTGTGGGTGGTGGTCCGAAGCAGGAAGAGTTAGAGGCTCTGACGGCGGACCTTGGCTTGACTGACCGCGTTCGATTTACCGGTATGGTATCGGAAGAAGAAAAGCGGGAAGAAATCCGTCGAAGTGACTTCTTGGTGCTTCCTTCTACGTCAGAGGCAGAGTCCTTTGCTATCGTCCAGATCGAGGCCATGGCATTCGGAAAGCCGGTCATCAATACCCGCCTAAACAGCGGCGTGCCCTATGTCAGTATCGACGGCGAAACCGGATTGACTGTCACACCGGGAAGCGAAGATGAACTTTTACAGGCGATTAAAACCCTAGGGAAGTCAAAAGACCTTCGTGAGAGATATGGTCGTGCGGCGTATGAGCGTGTGCAGGCAGAGTACACCAGGGAAAAAATGATTCGCCGATTAAAAGATGGATTAGAAACACTTTACAAGGGCGAAAAGATGTAAAAAACACATTAGTCCCATATGTCTTAGGTAAATTAGGTATATCAAAATAATAGAAACTCATATAATACACAAGGGCGCTTCTGAATGGAGCGCTCTTTTTGTGCACAGTGATGTTGAAAAAAGCCAGATGGAATGATAAAATTTATAGGATGATGAAACAACGAATTATAAAAATATTAAGAGTTTTAAAAGTATATATGCCGGACTGGTCGGTGGCACTATTTCGTAAATATTTAGAAAAACGACTCTATCGAAAAATGCTAAAAAAGCATAAGACGATAAAGCCTTATGAGCCCGGACGCTATGAAACGGGAATCAACCTGATCGGAAATATCCGTTCCGAAACAGGCCTTGGTGAAAGCATGCGTATCCTTGCTAGGGTATTAAAGGAAAACAAGATTCCTTTTGTAATCTTAAATGTAGATAGCTGGGCCAATGAGGATAACAACATTCACGACTGGGATGACTACGTGGTGGATGAGCCAAAGTATGCCATCAATGTGATTCACATCAATGCCGGTGAGTGGTGTCGCTATTATTCCGATTTTGAAAATGACTTGTTGGACTATCGATACAATGTAGCTTATTGGCTTTGGGAGCTAGAAACCTTTCCGAAAGTGTGGCGTCCGTGCATTGAGACCGTAGATGCTGTATGGGCACCGTCTCAGTTTATTTGTGATTGTATCAAAAACTATACGAAAAAGCCGGTGGTGCATGTACCATACGCTATGTGGTTAAAAGAACCGGTGGCTTTTGGACGTGACCACTTTCATTTGCCTAACGATGTGTTCCTATATCTTTTGATGTATGACTTTCGAAGCGTCAGCGAGCGAAAGAACCCTAAGGCTTCTATCACAGCATTTAAGCAGGCATTTTCAGTAGAAGAAGCCAATGCCAATAAGGTTGGCCTTATCATTAAGGTAAATAATGCCGCTACAGAGTCCGAAGTTGGTAACTTAAAGAAGCAGTTAGAAGGCTATGAATATATCTACTTTATCACCGAAAACTTAAGTCGTGATGAAGTGGAAAGCTTAGAGGCAGCAGCGGATGTTTTGATTTCGCTACATCGTGCAGAGGGATTTGGGCTTCCTATGGCAGAAGCTATGTATTTAGGAACGCCGACGGTGGTCACCAACTGGTCTGCAAATTCGGAGTTTATCGATGATGAAAGTGCGTGTCTGGTAGATGGCGAGTTCATCACTTTAAAGACACAAATCGGTCCATACGAAAAGGGCAACCGCTGGATGGATGCAAATGTGGAACTGGCTATGATTTATGTACGCAGACTCTATGATGAGAAAGAATACTACAAGAAGATATGCGTAAACGGTGCGAAAAAAGTGCGTGAAGTGCTAAGTTATGAGCGTGCCGGAAATATCATTCGAGAAGAGATGGAGAAAACCTCTTCGTTTTCTATTGTGAAAACAGAGCAAAATGATAATACGATAGAATACAAATGATGGTAGTTGAGAAATGAATGAAGTGAATGTAGAGGAAATCGTTTCTGACATAAAGAATAATATTATAAAAGAAAAAAAAGACTTACATATACCGGAAGAAGACTTGTCCGAAACTATGAAGTCAGAATCGGTGTCAGATGCGTGGTATCGAACAAAAGATCAGATGAATCAGATTAGCGAATACCGGCCAATTGAATACTATGAACCACAAGTGAAAACTCTGAAAAAACGCGTGATTCGACTGTTTGGGAAACTTGTGAAATGCGTTATTTGGCCAATGCTTGAGGAGTTAAACCATTTTAATGCAGGAGTGTCAGCAACATTTCAATCACAAGAATCTTATTTGGAAAAAGAAAAAAACGAAGTTGAACTATTGAAAGCACAGGTAGCATCACTACAGGCTCAATTAGATGAATTAAGGGAACTTTCGAAAAAATAATAAGATTATAACGTATATGAATAAAGAAAAAATCGCTTTTGTGTGTCAACGCTATGGATTGGAAGTAAACGGTGGCGCAGAGCTAGAATGTCGATTATGGGCAGAAAAATTAACAAGTAAATATGAGGTGGAAGTTTATACAACCTGTGCACTGGATTATATGTCTTGGGAGAATTACTATCCCGAAGGAGATGAGCTGATACACGATGTATTGGTTCATCGTTATCAGACAGAAGAACAAAGAGATTTACATAAATTTGGTGAACTCGGTGAGCGAGTATTTCAAGATACTTCTCACAGAGAAAAGGACGAGATTCAGTGGATTAAAGAGCAGGGACCGGTTTCAAATAGTCTTTTAAAAGATTTATTTTCAAAACAAAAAGAGTATAAGACGGTCATATTTATGACTTATCTTTATTACTTAAGCGCCATGGGATTACCTATGGGGTTTGAAAATGCAATTCTGATTCCAACCGTTCATGACGAGCCTCCGGTTCACTTGCCGTATTACAAAAACGTGTTTCGGGGAGCAAAAGGATTTATTTGGAATACAAAGGCAGAAAAAGCATTTGCACAAAAAATTTTTCCTGAAACCGAGAACAAACCCTGTGCTTATGCAGGAGTTGGTGTGGAGATTCCCAAGAATGTGAATGAGATGCCGCTTCCAAAAGAATTGAAAGACACAGATTATATCGTATATGCCGGACGTGTGGATGAGTCAAAAGGCTGTAGAGAGATGTTCCAATCCTTTACTCAGTACAAAAAAGAGTATGGAAGAAATATCAAGCTTGTAGTTATGGGCAAGGAAGTGATTCGTGTCCCCAAAAGAGAGGACATCGTCTATCTTGGCTTTGTTTCCGATGAAGTAAAGTTTAAGGTCTTAAGTGAAGCAAAGGCTTTGGTATTGTTTTCGAAGTATGAGAGTCTGTCCATGGTTGTGTTGGAAAGTATGAGTGTGGGACGTCCGGTTCTTGTAAATGCAAAATGTGATGTTTTGACAGATCACTGTAAAGATAGTAATGCAGGTTTGTACTTCGATAATTACAGGGAGTTTGCAGAAGAGTTGGAATATCTGCTGACACATGATGAGCAGTATAATGTTATGTGTGAAAATGGCAGAGAATATGTAGAAAAGAATTATCGATGGGATGTCATTATTGATAATATATCAAATCTCATTGAGAAGTTTTAACAGGAGAAATCATGATTAGTTTCGTGGAATTGCGCGAAGGTGCAGATACAAAAGAAGTGATGAGAAAAATTCATCGTCGGGTTCAGATGTCCGAAGAGGGGTTTGATGCCACTATCGTAGATGAGTTGTCACAGGACATTCTAAATGAAAATGTTCTCATAAAAAAAGAATTGGATCGCGTAGGAGATGTAAATCCGATTCCGGAAATCAATACGAATAATCCGATTAAAAAGTTTGCGAAAAAAGTTGTGCGAAAGATTATGATGTGGTATGAATTCGAAGTAGTTTCTCAGCAAAACATCGTAAACTACAATCTTTATAACATGGTAAAAAATCAGGAAGAACTCTTAGGTCTTTTGGTGAAAGAGTGCAGACAATTGGAAGATAAAAATTTCCAGCTTCAAGCTCAAATCAATAATTTGAAAGAGGAGCGAGTGGATGAAAAATAAAGTATATATTGTGGTTTTAACCTGGAATGGATTGGATTATACCAAGCAGACCTTAGACTCTTTGTTTGAAAAAACCACCTATGATAACTACGAAGTGGTAGTGGTAGATAATGCCAGTACCGATGGAACAAAAGAATATTTAAGAAGTCTTGATAATATCACGCTATACGAGAATGAGGAAAATCTTGGCTTTGTTCGCGGTAATAATGTGGCCATTGATAAAATCAAAGACGGGGACATCGTTCTATTAAATAATGATATGATTATCATCCAAGAGGATTGGCTGGATAAGATGCAAGAAACCGCATATTCCGCCGATGATATCGGAGTGGTAGGATGTCGCTTGATCAATGAAGAAGGGATGTTTTTACATGCCGGTACTGTAATCTATCCAGAGACCTATTGGGGCCAGCAAGTTGGCGGTGGACAAGATGATGTGGGCCAGTACCAGTACGATAGAGATGTGCAGGGGATTGTATTTGCCTGTGCATATATCAAGCGTGAAGTGTTGGACAAAGTGGGCGGTTTGAATGAGAAATTCTTTTCTTACTTTGAAGACACGGATTATTGCTTGCAGGTAAAGGATGCTGGATATCGAATTGTAAATTGTGGTGAAGCTACCATGATTCATTATCAAAATGTATCTACTTCCATTAATGATGTTAGCTTTAATGATATGTTTTTAAAGTCTCAGGAGACCTTTAAGGGAATCTGGGGAGAAAAGTTGGAAAACAGACATACTAGAAAGCTTGCGTGGCATTCCATAGTAAATTTCCCTTCCGGATACGGAGTTTCTTCGAAAAACATCATGTGTGCTTTGGATGAAAAGGACGTGGACGTCAGATACAAGTATGTTTATGGACCGGACACCCCTTTTAAGCAGATTGAACCGGAAATGGGAGAAAACTATACCATTAACGTGATTCATAATAGACCCTTTGATGAAACTATCCCACAGGTGGTTTATGGTCAGGGAGATGTGTTCTATAAGAATACGGGAAAATATAAAATCGGATACACAATGCTTGAGACCACCGGTATACCAAAAGAGTGGGTGAATCAGGCAAATCAGATGGATGAAGTTTGGGTGCCTTCTACGTTTAATGTAAAGACCTTTCGCGATAGCGGAGTAACGGTTCCTATTTATGTAATTCCTCTTGGCGTGGATTACGATTTCTTCAATCCGAAAATCAGAAGTCACAGAATAAATGGGAAATATGTATTCCTATCTGTATTCGAGTGGGGCGAAAGAAAAGCACCGGAGAAATTACTTCGAGCATACACAAAAGCATTTTCTAAAAATGATGATGTGCTTTTGATTTGCAAGATATTTAATAACGATGGTTCGATTAGTGTTAAGGAAGAAATCGAAAAGCTAAATCTTCCGAAAGATGGACCGGACATTTATATCATTCATAATCACAGATTAAATGACTACCAGATGTCATCCCTGTATGCATCGGCAGATTGTTTCGTTCTTCCTACCAGAGGCGAAGGCTGGGGAATGCCAATATTAGAGGCGATGGCATGTGGACTTCCGACCATAGCTACTGATTGGAGCTCCCAAACGGATTTCTTTAATGAAAAGAATGGATATCCGATTCGCGTAGACAAACTAGTAGACGCGGAGGCAAAGTGTCCGTATTATGATGGATTTCAGTGGGCAGATCCTTCTGAAGAACATTTGGAAGAGTTGATGAAGTATGTTTATACTCATCAGGAAGAAGCAAAAGAAAAAGGATTAAAAGCTTCTGAAGAAGTCCGAGAAAAATGGTCTTGGAAAAATACAGCAGATAAGATTATTGAGCGGTTGGATGAGATTAACGAGAAATTATCGTAAAAGGATGAGTGTATGAGTACACAAGAAGATTTGAATAATTACATAAAGCTTCTGGATGCAAAAGATCGTCTTTTGATTGAAAAAGAAAACCAGATTGCAGCTCGGGATGAGTTGATTCGATATTATGAGAATCTATTGTGTATCCGAATCAGAAGAAAACTAGTTAAACTATTTAGAAGAGCATCGCAAAAATCGGCGGAGGAATAGTCATGCCGAATCAGATACAATGTGCAGAAATTGGAGTACATCTCCATTTATACTATGAAGATTTGGCGGATGAGTTTTGTGAGTACTTTCAGCATATCCCGGAGTCGTTTGATTTATATGTATCCGTAAAGAATTTGGATCACTTGAATGAGCTTCAAAAAAAGTTCCAAAAGATTTCAAACGTAAATCAGGTCGTTTTAAAAGAAACGCCAAATCGAGGAAGAGACATTGCTCCTTTTTATGTGCTGTTTCGAGAAGAACTCCAAAATCATAAATACTTGTTGCATGTGCATTCAAAGAAGTCCTTGTACAAGGGAAAAGAAGATGTGACTTGGCGAAGAGATGCTATGGATGGTGTGTTAAAAGACGCTTCTATGGTAAAAGAGGTTCTTCGATTGTTCCGTGAGGAAAGAGCAGGGATTGTCTGTGGAGAAATGACAGATCAGCTCCCTTTGGATGCATTCCATTGGCTAGGGTGTAAGGAAAAAGCGAAAGAATTCCTGCCAAGGATTGGCATTCCGTTTTCCAATGATATGTTTTTCTACCCCATAGGAAGCTTTTTTTGGGCAAAACAAGAGGCGATTTCTGACTTATTTCAGCAGAATTTGACCTATGAGGATTTTGATGAAGAAGATAGCCAGTTAGATGGTACTTTGGCACACGTGTTAGAACGTGTGGTGGCGCTTGTTTCAGAAAAAAACAATTTTAAAATCTTTGTATATAACAACGAAGAAAAAGTTTTTTATAAAGATTTTGGAAGAAAACCCATAAAAAACTATTTCCGAAGAAATGTGGAATCAATCGGACGATATATCGCATATAACTGTGATGTGGTATCTTTTGATATATTTGAGACGTTAATTACCCGAATTAATGAAGAGTTGTACATTCCAAGAAAAGATATTAAGAATCTTTTTGAGTATGTGAAAGAATGTAAAAAAAGAATCATACTACTTTCTGACACTTGTTTGCCGAGGCAAACGGTAGAAGATATTTTGCATCGATGTGGAATAGAGGGATACGATGAGCTTTGGCTATCTTCTGAGTTAAAATTGAGTGAAGAAGATGGAAGTATGTGGGATGCTTTTTTTGAAAAATACCCGCAGAAAACTATTCACATCGGCAATGATCCGGTATTAGACTGTAATCGATTGGCCGCAAGAGAAAAGACCTATATATTTACACCAAGTCCCAAAGATCTTGCCAGATTCTCGGATGATTATGAAAAAATAAAAGCCTTATCAACAGATGACGTGGGTGATGTACTCACACTGACAAAGCTTGTGAATGAGGGCAAATATAACGAGGCTTTCTATAATTCAAAAAAAGAACCACAAGGGAAAAAGTGGATTTATAATCAGCTTCGTTTTGCAGAGAATTTATTGGCTGAACCCGCTGTAGAAGGTGTGTTTAGTGTAGAACAAATTCTAAAAGAGGATGTTATTCATATTTCCGGATGGTCATTTGTACCCAATATGACGGATGATTCGTTTTTTGAACGAAAGCTTTTGCTAAAAGATCCATATGGGAAAATATATGAAGCGGATGTGGATGCAATATTCCGTGAAGATGTGTCTGAACAATATGGGAATGGGGTAAACTATCGTTTTGCGGGATTTGAGTGCAATCTGAATAAGGACGATTTAAAAGTGGATACTATACCATATCAATTAGGAATAAAAAGTAAATCTGCGGGAAAAACCTACTATTCATGGGGGGATGCCTATTTAAACAGTGATTATATGCCACCCAAAGAACAGATAATAGAATCGTTTTCGATATCAGAAGAAAAAGAACTTCATGAATCGAGTCTTGTGGAATACGAAATCGAATCTTTGGAAAAAAATGAGGATTTTGTAAAGATTACGGGATGGGCTTTTTGTAATGGAAATCAGCATATTTATTACCAACCAATGCTTGGTATTATAAAAGATGACAAGTTGATGCTATCGAAGCTGGAGACTTATAATCGAGGAGATGTGGCATTAAACTATCCCAAGGTGCATTATTTGTACCGAGTGGGATTCGCTGCAGTGATTAGGTTAAAAAATATGAGCTACGAGACAGATTTTATATTAAGATTCTTTAACAACTATAATGCGGATGTTAGAGATGTAATAATAAGTAAGGATTTTTGTTAAGGTGATGTTTATGAGTAAAAACAGAATAGCGGCGGTATTTATAATAATATGCGCGATATTGACAAATTTTTATATTTTTAGGGCTGTAAACGATGGCGTTTTTGATGCTTGGTTTAATCATGCAACGCAGATTCTTCTGTGTTTAGTAGTAGATATTGTGGCGCTGTATTGTATTAATAACATAGAGACAATATTTCGAGTGCCACTGGAAATATATCGTGATAGACATATGTTTTTAGATATGGCAAAAAATGATTTTCAATCCAGATTTGCTGGATCTTATTTTGGCGTGTTTTGGGCATATATCCAGCCAGTTATTACAATGTTATTGTATTGGTTTGTTTTTCAAGTAGGTTTAAGAGCGGCAGATGTTAGTTCATATCCATTTGTGCTCTACCTGATGTCAGGAATGATCCCTTGGATGTATTTTTCGGAGGCGTGGAGTGGTGCAACGAATTGTTTGGTTGAATACACATACTTAGTTAAAAAAGTTGTGTTTAATGTAGGGATGCTTCCGTTTCTTAAAGTGGTTTCTGCAATGTTTGTTCATCTTTTTTTTGTTGCATTCATAGTAGTAATGTGCATGTTGATGGGATATGCACCAGATCCATATACACTTCAACTGATTTATTACATCGCTTGTACGGCATTGATATCTTTGGGTGTTTCTTACTTTACATCTGCAGTGACAGTTTTTTTTAGGGATTTATCGCAGATAGTAAATATTGCATTAACAATAGGAGTTTGGATAACTCCTATTATGTGGAATCCATTAACCACCGAGATGCCTAAACCGCTGCAGTTGGTATTTCGCTTAAATCCCATGTATTACGTGGCGGATGGATTTCGAGATGCGTTGTTAGCAAAAAACTGGTTTTGGGATAAGCCTGTTTGGACAATTTATTATTGGGTGGTAGCAATTTTGATATATATTGGGGGCGTAAAAACCTTTAATACATTAAAAAAGCATTATTCGGATGTGCTGTAAATGGAGATAAAAATGAGCGAAACAGTAATTAATGTTAATCATGTGTCAAAACTATATAAAATCTATAACGACCCAATGGATAGGTTGAAGGAGTCTCTTTTAAAAAAAGGCGAGCAAAAATTACATTCCGATTATTACGCTCTTAGCGATCTTGATTTCTCTGTAGATAAAGGTGAAATTGTTGGAATAGTTGGAAAAAATGGTTCTGGTAAGTCTACTATTTTAAAAATATTGACAGGTGTTCTTAATCCGTCGAAGGGAAATGTCGAGCTAAAGGGAAAGGTAGCAGCGCTTCTAGAATTAGGAGCTGGCTTTAATAGTGAATATCTACGCATGAAAAATATCTATCTACATGCCAACATGATGCGAGAGAGTAAGGAAGATATTGAAAAGAAAATACCAGAAATATTGGAGTTTGCGGATATTGGAGATTATATAAATCAGCCAGTCAAAACCTATTCGAGCGGTATGTTTGTGAGACTTGCTTTTGCCGTTGCAATTAATGTTGATCCGGACATTTTAATAGTCGATGAAGCTTTGTCTGTTGGAGATGCCAGATTTCAATTAAAATGTATGGAAAAATTCTCGGAGTTTGTCAAAGCTGGTAAAACCATTTTGTTTGTTACACACGACATTAATGCAGTAAAAAGATTTTGTAATCGAGCCATCTGGCTAAACCAAGGCAAACTCATTATGGATGGAAATACCAATGAGGTAACTGACCGTTATATGGATTTTTTAAAAAGCGATTTGTCTATTGATGATTATATAAATCATTGTAAAGAAGATGATGATAAAAAAGAGTCTCAAATAGCCCAGTTGAGTAAAACAGTTGAGGTCGAAAAAATCGAAATTGCTGAAATTATGGATTTCAAGATTTATGATGAATTGGGGAGAGAAATAGATAATATCAATCATGGAAAGAATGTCAGAGTAAGAATATTATACGCTGTTAATGATGTGAGTATAAAGAATCCGGCTGTAGGAGTAGCCATTCGAAGGATTGATAATGAATATATATGTGGGTTAAATACAAAATTGGATGGGTATGAGATTCCTTGGAATAAAGGTATTAATGAAATATGGCTAGAATATAAAGACTTTAATTTGGTGGGAGGCGAATATTATTTCGATGCAGCTATACTTGATAAGACTACGATGGTCTATATAGACTATAAAGCTAAAGTGAAGAGTTTTTTTGTAAACATGGATTATGTTGCAGAAGGTGTTGTTGCATTAAATCATGGATGGAATAATAACTGATAGGTTCGCTCGAAGGGAGAAAGATGTCTAACTACAATTTTGAAATGGATTATTCGGAAGAATCTTCCGTCGGAATTATTTTTAAAAAAATAAAGCCTCATAGTATTGTTTTGGAATTTGGGTGTGCAAGCGGCAGAATGACAAAGGCTATGCAAACAAAATTGCAATGCGATGTGTATATAGTGGAATATAATGTTGATGATTATAATCAGGCTATAGAATATGCAAAAGATGGGGTCTGCGGTGATATTCAGAGTTTTGAATGGCTCGAGAAGTTCGCAGATATTGAGTTTGATTATATTATATTTGCAGATGTTTTGGAACATTTAACGCTTCCGGGAAAAGTTTTGCAAATGTCAAAACAACTTTTGAAAGAGGACGGTGAAATAATCCTCTCTATCCCAAATGTTACGCATAATGATGTTATAGTTAAAGCAATTGACGAACGAATTGATTATACCAAAGTTGGATTGCTTGATGAAACACATGTACATTTTTGGGGGAAAAAAAATATTGAAGAATTTGCAAGGAATAATTCTTTATATGTTAAAAATGTTGAAGCTACATATGCAAATACAAAAAAAACAGAGCAATTCGACAGTAAAAGGGACATAGAACTTGAGAATATTTTTTTATACAACTTGCTTAAACAACGTGGAACTGGTGAGGTTTATCAGTTTGTTGTGACGCTAAAAAAACAAGAGGTTTCGTGTTGTGATTCTATAAAGGCACCATCTTTAAAAAGTATGGTCTTTTTGAACTATGGAAACGGGTTCAATGAAGATGATGTACTAGAGGTGGAAGCCAAGTGGGTTAAAAAAGATACATATGAAATCAATTGCGTAATTGACGATGTGAAGGATGTTTGTGGGGTTCGCTTTGATCCCGTTGAGAATCAGGCTTGTGTTGTGAAACATGTGGAATTTCGACAAAATAACATGGTTTTACCGTTATCTGAGTATAATGGCGTACTAGAGTGTGGGGAAATTCTATTTACTGATTATGACCCCAAAATAGTAGTAGATAAAGGTATTCAGAATGAAGGACCTATTATTTTAAGTGCACAGTTTATTGTGATGGGTGAAGAATATTTATCAGCTTTTTTGCGAAGGACGTATAGATTGGATGGCTTACTAGAGCAAACGCAAGGTCAATTGGAGCAAACGCAAGGTCAATTGGAGCAAACGCAAAATATACTTGCAGCGGTTGGTGATAGGTGTCAGAAACTTCAAGTGTTGGTTTGCCAAAAGGACGATCGATTAATCGAATATGAAAAGATGATTTTGAATTATGAGAATCTTAGAGTGATTAGAATTCGAAAAATGGTTGTAAGAGTACTAAAAAAATTTCGAGTATTACGGGATAAGTAGTGTGAGAGGTTAGCATCAAGATGGAAAAAAAAGATTTGGTGGAGATAAAAAAAATAATTGATGAGGTTCAAGTTGTCTCATTTGATGTTTTTGATACGCTTCTGTTTCGTAAAGTTAACGAACCGGAAATAATATTTGATATTGTTGGAGATGATTTTGGAATCCATGGATTTAGAAGCTTGCGGAAGAGAGCACAAAATGAAATAAGCGAAAAACTTAACCAGAAATACGGATATCCACACGCGAATCTCGATGAAATCTATCAATATCTGCGTGAAAATGAGTCTGTGGATGTTGATTGGGATTTGGTTAAAGCACATGAAATACAGGTTGAGAAAGATTCGTTGGTTGCAAATGAAGAGATGCGTGAAGTGATGGATTATGCGTATTCAAAAGGGAAACGCATTGTGGCAACAACAGACATGTATCTTTCGGCTCAAACAATTGGAGATTTTTTGGTTGCAAACGGATTTCAGGCTATTACGGATATATATTGCTCAGCTGATGAAAGAGCAGCAAAATTCAATAAAGAACTATTTCGAGTTGTATCCGAAAAAGAAAATATACCGTATAAAAAAATACTTCATGTGGGCGATAATCCTCGAGATGATGGTGCTTATCCTAGTGAGTTTGGAATTAATACATATATTTATCGAAAAAATGATATTAATAGCAAATATAAGGATATTTATTGTGGAGATTTAGATAATGGCTTGTACAAAATACTTCAAAAAGACAATTCGTTCTGGTACAACCTTGGGTTAGAAGCAGGTGGCCCCATATATATGGGCCTTTATATTTGGCTGAAAGAAAAACTTGATAAGTGTAATAAAAAAATATATTTTCTGTCACGTGATGGGTATACTCTGTACAACTTATTTATAGAACTTGGATATAAAAATGTTGAGTATTTGCATATATCTCGCAGGTCACTTCTTCTTGCATCGATTTGCAGCATGACGAAACGGGATATTGATTTGCTGCCGCCATATACTTATGGACAAACAATTCGAGAGGTTTTGGATTATCTTAAAATAGATTTGAATGATGTAACTTGTCTTGAGGAATTAGGTTTTTCGGGATTTGATGACGTAATTACACCTGAGAATCTCTATGATTTCAAAAAGATATATATAAAACATAAAGAAGTGTTTTTAAAGCGGTGTGAATTGGAAAGGAGATATGCATTACAATATTTTGAAAATGTAGGTTTTTTTGAGGATGATGTATGTTGTTTTGACTGTGGATGGCAAGGAAGCTCGCAAGAGCTGTTGGAATCCTTTAAAGAAGCGATTGGAAAGAATAATAGCATAGAATTTTATTATTTTGGAATCAAGAATAGTGAAAAAAGCATAAAGCAGTTGAGAGGGCTCAAGTACGATACGTTTTTGTTTGATTATTATAAAAACTATTTATTGCAGACAGAAGTTAATAGTGCTGTTGCTGTATATGAATTGTTTTTTTCCGCGCCGCATCCTAGCGTGTATTGTTATGATAAAGGTGGTGCGGTTTTATTTGAAAAAACCGAAAACGAACCCTATAAGGAATCAATTACCGAAGGCATAATTGATTTTGTGAAAAAAGGAATAGAGTTTGTTACAAAATACCGTATCAATTACATAGCTGACAATTGTTTGGGACATATCAAAAGATTAATTAATGATCCGACGGAAGAGGAAGCAAGATTTATAGGCGATATATGCGAAGTTGACGGATTTGTAAAAAAAGCAGGAGAAAAAAAATACTTAGCTTATATAACGGAAAATCAGCTTGAAAACAATCCGGACACGGAGGTATATTGGCTAAAGGGATTAATAACACGCAATGATGTTGCGGAATCTGTAAAGAGAAAAGTATGTGAAAGACATGGCATACAGTATCCGTTTCAAGAAAGTGAGTATCATCTTGAGGCAGAACAAGATATTATTAATTATCATCGTTGGATTCGTAATGGCTACAATGATTGTGAGCAAGATGAGGATTTAGAATACTTACCAAGTTTTTCGGTGGTAATTCCTGTTTATAATGTTTCAGATGAGCATTTGAAAGAATGTATAGAGTCTGTTTTGGCACAAACTTATAGTAATTATGAGTTGATACTTGTTGACGATTTATCTACGTGGTCAAATGTTCGCCCCTGTCTGATGAGATATGATAATAATAAAAATATAAAAATCATATTACGAAATCAAAATGGTGGTATTTCAGAGGCTACGAATACTGGAATAAACGTTGCAACGGGAGAATATGTTGCGTTTATGGATTGTGATGATACGATAGAGCCTTTTGCGCTGTATTGTATGGCGAAGAAACTGAATGAGAATAGAAGCTATGATTTTGTGTACAGTGATGAAGATAAAATAACAGAAGATGGAAGAATTAGACACCTGCCAGTATTTAAACCGGAATGGTCGCCTAGTTTATTTTTAGATATTATGTATACAAACCATTTGGCTGTATACAGAACATCTATAGTTAAAAAAATAGGTGGTTTACGAACGTCATATAATGGTGCACAGGATTATGATTTTTCTTTAAGATTTATAGAAAGTATAGATTTTAAAAATGTTGGCCATGTTTCTAAAATTCTATATCACTGGAGAGAAAGAAAAGAATCAATTGCTTATGCAATGAATGCTAAAAAGTATGCAATAGATGCTGTGAAAAACGCAAAGCTTGATTATTTGAGAAGAAATCACATCAAAGGTGATGTCGAGTCTATATTGGGTATGTATCAGTATCGAATAAATTATTATCCTCAAGGCGAGCTAGTTAGTATTATTATACCGTCTAAGGATAATTATGAAGTGCTGAAACAATGCGTTGAGTCTATTACAAAATATACACTGTACAAGAAATATGAAATACTAATTATTGATAATGGAAGTAATAGCTTAAATAAAGAACGAATTGAGAGCCTTGCCTGTAAGTATGACTGCAAGTATTTCTATGAAAAAGAGGATTTTAATTTTTCTCGAATGTGCAACAAAGGGGCACGAGCTGCTGAAGGAGATTATTTGCTCTTCCTGAATGACGACATTGAGATAATACAGCCTAATTGGATGGAACGAATGTTGGGACAGGCTCGACAAAACTATACAGGTGCTGTTGGAGCGAAATTATTTTATCCGAACACAACATTAATTCAGCATTGTGGGGTTTCTCAGTTTGAATATGGTCCTGTCCATAATCTTTTGAGAAAAAATGATGCTGTAAATCACAGCAATTCGTACAGCAATTGGTTTATTTTAAATTGCTCTGCTGTTACAGGGGCGTGCCTAATGGTTAGCGCAGATAAGTTTTGGAATGTGGGAGCGTTTGATGAAGAATTACCGATTGCTTATAATGACGTCGATCTTTGTTACAGATTAGAAGATGCTGGCTATTACAATGTGCAAAGAAATGATGTAGTAGCATATCATCATGAATCCGTTTCAAGAGGACAAGATGGGATGGATGTCGAAAAGTTAATGCGATTGGGGCGCGACTATACAAGGCTACTTAAAAAAAGTCGACAAGAAGTTTTGACCGATAATTATTTCAATAAAAATATCACAGGATATACATCTGATATCCGATATAAGAATGCTTTCGACAAATATGAAAAAGTAACTTGCTTAGAACAAGGAATAGTGATAGATGGAATATTAAATGTTGATTCTATTGTTGGCATAAATGATGTTGTAATATCCGGATGGACGAAGCTGGAATCTATAAGCCCTTCGGATATAGAAAACCGGAGATTAATACTTCAGGACATCTATGGGACAAGCTATTTAATTAATCTGGAAGATGTCGAGAGACAAGATGTAGTTGATTACTTAAACGATGAAAAATATCGCTATTCCGGCTTCCAATGTATTCTCGACAATGATATTTTTCGATTTGATTATATGAGGTATAGAGTTGGGATTAATCTGTTTGCCAATGGTAAGAGTCATATCGTATGGGGAAATTATACGGAAAGAATAGGCCACATGAATGCGTTTCATCATTGGCTACCTTATAAACAATTAAAGAATACTGAGATGAAAAATATTGTTGATAAATTGATTAAATGGTCAATCGATGAGTTTCGGTATTATGATGAGTATTCATGCTATGCTATTCGTGGATATGCTTTTGTTGCCTCAAATCCCAATTATGCATTTGAAAGAAAAATAATGCTAGTAGGGACAAACGATTCAACAATGACATTTGATACTAATGCTGAAGATCGTATTGACGTAATGCTTGCATATCCAGAAGAACACCATTTGGTTGATGCCGGTTTTGCGTGTTGGGTTTATAAGGATTTACTTGACGAGAATGAATCATATACTTTATGGATAGAATTGGGCAATAAGTTTAGTGGTGAAAAACATATGGTGAATACTGGCTTGGAAATAAAAGGATAGTATGTGATATGCCTAGGCCGATGAGAAAGGCAATTGTTGGAGGAAGAAGAATGAGAACTTATTTAGTAACAGGTGGAGCCGGATTTATCGGATCTAACTACATCCATTATATGTTCAGAAAGTATGATAACGAAATCCGTATCATCAACGTAGATAAGCTTACCTACGCAGGAAATCTTGAGAACTTAAAGGATGTGGAAAACAGAGATAACTACACTTTTGTTCGTGCGGATATCTGCGATAAAGAAGCAATCCAAAAGATTTTTGAAGAAAACGATATTGATCGTGTGGTACATTTTGCAGCTGAGTCTCACGTAGACCGTTCCATCAAAAACCCTGAAGTATTTGTTCAGACCAACGTTTTAGGAACTGCTGTTATGTTAAACTGCGCAAAGGCTGCATGGGAACTTCCTGACGGAAGCTTCAAAGAAGGGAAGAAGTTCTTGCACGTTTCCACCGATGAAGTTTACGGTTCATTGGATGATGACCCCAATGCATATTTCTATGAGACTACTCCTTACGATCCTCATAGTCCTTATTCTGCATCAAAGGCATCTTCCGACTTTTTGGTAAAAGCTTATATCGATACCTATAAGTTCCCTGCCAACATTACAAACTGCTCAAATAACTACGGACCTTATCAGTTCCCTGAGAAGTTGATTCCGTTGATTATCAATAATGCGCTTCAGGGCAAGGAGCTTCCTGTATACGGTGACGGAAAGAACATTCGTGACTGGTTGTATGTAGATGACCACGCAAAGGGAATCGACATGGTACAGGAAAACGGAAAGCTTGGGGAGACCTACAATATCGGTGGTCACAACGAGAAGCAGAACATTCAGATTATCCACATTATTTTGGATACCTTACTTGAGATGCTTCCTGAAAACGATCCGAGACGTGCTAACGTATCTGAAAACTTGATTACTTATGTCACCGATAGAAAGGGACATGACAGACGTTATGCCATCGCTCCCGATAAGATCAAAAAAGAAGTAGGCTGGGAGCCTGAAACCATGTTTGAACAGGGTATTAAAAAGACCATCGCATGGTTCTTCGAACATGAAGATTGGATGAAGAACGTTACTTCCGGAGACTACCAGAAGTATTACGAAGAGATGTATAAGTAATGAAAACAGATGGCTAATAATAACGAGAAATAGAATTATAGAAAGAATAAGAAGAGTGTATTATGAATAAATATGACAAAGTAATAATCGGAGCAGGGTTATATGGGTTGTATTCCGCACTGTTTTGTTGTAAAAAAGGTCAAAAGGTTATTGTGATTGAATGTGATAGTGCACCTTTTAAGCGCGCCACGTTTATTAATCAAGCCCGGGTTCATCAGGGATACCATTATCCAAGGTCTATTTCGACCGCAATGAAATCAGCAGGTTATTTTGAAAGATTTAATAAGGACTATGCTTTTTGCGTAAACAAAGAATTTGATCAGATATACGCAACCTCAAGCCAGTATTCATGGTCAGATGGGAAGCAGTTTAAAGATTTTTGTAAGGCAGCAAACATTCCATGCGAAGAATTACATGCCGGAAATTATTTTAAAGAAGGTATGTGTGATGGAGTCTTTAGAACAAGAGAGTATACATATGATGCAATGATTCTTAAGGATTATCTTCTGGATCAACTTGCAAAATATCCAAATGAAGTAACTATCAAGTATGGTGTAAAAATTTCAGGCATAGAGAAGCAGACAGATGTATATGTTATCAGAGAAGAAGATGGCAGTGAGTACCAGTCAGGGTTTGTTCTGAACTCGACATATGCAGGAACAAATCAGATTTTGGAAATGGCTGGTTTTGAAAAGTTTGGAATCAAGTATGAGCTTTGTGAAATCATTCTTTGTGATGTAAATGAAAAACTTAAGGATGTTGGGTTCACAGTAATGGATGGTCCATTCTTTTCAATTATGCCTTTTGGAAAAACAGGATATCATTCGCTTACATCTGTAACATTTACTCCTCATACAACAAGTTATGACTCTGTGCCGACATTTGCATGTCAAGAAAAAAGCGAGGGACACTGTTCAACAATGCGATTGGGTAATTGTAATGATTGTCAAGCTAAACCAGTAACAGCTTTTCCTTATATGGCAAGTCTAGCTAGAAAATACATGCTAGATGATTATAAGTTTGAATACGAAAAATCATTGTTTTCAATGAAGCCAATTCTTATGAGTTCTGAGATTGATGATTCGAGACCAACAGTGATTCGGACATATTCCCAGGAGCCTACATTTGTTGGAGTACTTTCTGGAAAGATAAATACAGTCTATGACTTGGATGAGGTATTAGAGAATGGAAAATAAGGAAAAGAATTTCGCGTCTTCAATTATATATGTACATAACGCTGAAAAAAGAATCGAAGAGTTTTTTGGGACAATAATCAATGTTATGGAGAATAATTTTGAGCATTCGGAAATAATCTGTGTAAATGATTGCTCAGAAGATCGAAGCGTCGAAATGATAAAAAAAATTAGTGAGAAAGCAACCAGTACAAGCGTATCTGTTGTGAACATGAGTCATTTTCATGGTCTTGAACTTGCTATGGATGCGGGTATGGATTTATCAATAGGCGATTTCGTTTTTGAATTTGATAATACAGTTTTGGATTTTGAGCCTGAAATGATTATGAAAGTATATAGTCATTCGCTCGAAGGATTTGACATTGTAAGTGCATCTCCAGACAAAAAGGCGAAACTGACATCAAGCCTTTTCTATAAAGCATTTGATAGATTTTCGGATGTTTCTTATGCGATGACAACAGAGAGCTTCAGAGTTTTAAGCCGTAGAGTAATAAATCGTATAAGTTCTATGAACAAAACAATTCCATATAGAAAAGCTGTTTATGCAAATAGTGGACTTAGAACGGATAACCTTAAGTACCAGATTAAGCAGATTTCAAATGACAGACTGGATAAAAGGGAAAGAAAATATCGTTCCGGTCTTGCAACTGATACACTAATCCTGTTTACGGATTTGGGATATAGTTTTGCAAAATGCATGACAGTTTTAATGATGTTAATGTCAATTTTCACGGTTTTATATGCTGTGATTATCTTTGTGACTGGCTCGCCTGTAGAAGGATGGACAACAACAGTATTATTCTTGTCCGCGGCATTCTTTGGACTTTTTGGAATACTGACAATTATCATTAAATACTTACAACTTATTGTAAATCTGGTATTTAAACGTAAGCACTACAACTTTGAAAGCATTGAAAAACTTACAAAATAAGGAGGGCTGCGATGACAGCTTTAGTTGGATATACAGGATTTGTAGGAAGCAATATATATGCAGG
>JAILMB010000045.1 GCA_024692825.1 Lachnospiraceae bacterium
AAAAGTTACATGAAAAAGAGAAGTAAAATGAAAAAAATTATTTGCGTGCTATTAGCTCTATTAATGTTAGCACCAAGTCATGTCACAGCCTTTGCTAGTGAAACAGAAAGTACTGGAACAGAGGAAACCAATGAAACAGTAACGTCAGAAGAGACTACTGAAGCGGTAGAAACGATTGCATCAGAACAGACAGAAGCTGTGACCTTACAAAACTATGTAGAGGATGTGGAGATATCTTCAAATTCTGCTGTGGTTTACCGTGTAACAGGTGGGAAATACTATAATGAAGTCGGCACTGGTTGTGCAGTGTTTACTTTTACAGGCAGTAATTATCGCCTGTTAGACGATTATGTCGCAGTGGCTTATCCCTATGGAAATACCCTTGGACTTAACTATTACATAGCAGATGCAAATCACATTGTATTTACTACAAATACTTACAACCAAAACGTAGGTAGCCAGGTGGTAGCCATTCGTCTGGTAGATGTAAACGGATTCTACAAAGATTTTTCAGTTAGTATTACAGCCATTAATCTTCGTCAAAAAACAGATGACTATGTACTTCTTGCAAAGAATAAATCTGAGAAGTTGGAACTCGAGTATCAGACAGTGACAAACGGAGGTTGGATTACAGTGCCATCTCATATGGTTCAGTATGCCAGCTCAGATTCTGCTGTTGCAAAGGTAAATGCCTTCGGAAAGGTAAAGGCAAAATCAAAGGCAAAGACCTGCTATGTGACAGGAACCTTTGCAACCTCTACATTTTATTGGGCAGTGAATGTTACTTCAAAGGACAAAGTAAAGGTAATCGAAACAGCTGTGGATATTTATCAGACTTCGAAATATTCTCAACCTCGTCGTATGCAAAATGGATATTACGACTGTAGTTCTTTGGTGTGGCGTGCTTATAAGACTGTGGGAGTCCGCTTTGGAGTAAGCAGCAGCTATCACTACGCGCCTGTTGCGGCAACAGAGGCAAAATACCTTGTATCAAAGGGAAAACAGGTAAAAGGCGGTATCAAACAAAATAACACTGTAAAGGGCAAACTTGTAGCAGGAGATCTTTTGTTCCGCGGTGGTCATAACAATGGAAGATATCGTGGAGTAGACCATGTAGAAATGTTTACGGGCTATTCTATTTCCTATATCAAGTCAAACGGCACACCAGTCTATGCGAATAACTGGGCAAGCAAACCAGAAGGCTATTACGGTTATGGTTCTTCCGGAGATTTTGTATGCCGTCCATAAGACAGAAATAGGGATTTCTTTTTATCATAGGCGCCTCCTTTTTTCCCTTGCAGAAGAGTTTAGTGAGTGTTACAATCGATTATAGACGCGAGGGTAGTCTCATGACCCGCGCGGTACATATTAGTACAAGGGAGGATATTTTTATGAGAAAAAGCGTAATTCAAGCACTTTCAGTTGCTATGGCTGCTGCTATGGTTCTTTCTGTAGCTCCTGCTGTTCCTACTGAAGCTGCTAGCAAAACAGCAACTTATTTAGTTACGAAAAAAACTGATGAAGATGGTGGAGTTACCACCTACAAGTATGATAAGAAGGGCCGTGTTGTTAAAGAGACATACAAGCTTACAAGTGACTATGTGTCTTCTTCAGAAGTAAAGGTTAATGGTGATGATTCGACTGATGGAACAACACCAGAAGATCCAACAGTTACTACAAATGATGATGGTTCTAAAAAGGCTAGCTTTGATTACACTACAACAACTACCTACACTGTAGGAACTGAAACAACAAGCACTGTTTCTACTATTGAGGCAGTTACCACTTATACTTATAACAAGAAGGGTTATGGTAAGGGACAGAAAGCTACCGCTACTACAACAACTACTACAACAAAAGCATGCAATGTTGCAGTTGCTTCAGACGATTCTGAATACAACACAAACAATTCTTACAGCTATGCAACAGTTGAATCTGATCTTACTATGACAACCTATGATTACAACAAAAAAGGTCAGTGTGTCACAGAAACAAATATTACTCAGGATACAAAACCTGTTTATGTAAGTGCTTCTGGTAAAACATACGGAAGTGACTATTCTAAGATTATGGAAAGATCTAATGCAAATAATAAGGACGATGTTACTTATACTACTGTGACAAAGACAAATACCTACAATAAGAAGGGTATGAACACAAAGAAGAATGTTGCTATTAGTTCTAAAGTTACAGATAAAACTGTTAATTTCGATAGTGATCTTAATGTAACAGGATCTAAAGTTGTAGAGTCAGATGCTACATCATTAGGCTTTGAAGTTGCTATCAAGTACAATAAATCAGGTCGTCCTACAAAGAAGACTACTACAGATAACAGTGGTGCTACTGCTGCAACATATGTAACAAAAACATACAATGCTTCTGGTTCTTTAATTAATACTGTAAAGGGAACACAGGATCTTACGATTGAATCTATGGATTCTTCTTCTACTACTTACAAGTATGATAAGAGTGGAAATCTTGTAAAGGCTATTAACGATAATTCAGGCTCTACATTTGCTTACAAGGTAGAAAAGGTTGGAGTAAAAGGATATACAACATATACAGTTGATACTTCAACAAGAAGCACTACATACACAGGTGGAGAGTCAGAGGTTACTAACTCATATGATGGTATTACTCTTACCTCTGCATATACTTCTGGAAATGTAGTTAAGTATGAATACACAACAAAGGGTGATACAAACAGAATCACTTCTAGAACTTCTGTGTCTACAAAGAATACTTCAAATGGTGTAGATAATGGTAGAACTTCTACTTCAAGAACTACTTATAAAGTTAAGAAGGTAAAAGTTCCTACATCTAATCTAGTAGATGTTGAAAAAGAGCAGTGGGCATTAACAAACGGATTCTAGGATTTGTTTTAATAAGTCACTTAACCCCTCGGGATTTCCCGAGGGGTTTTTTATTGACAAAATTATTAACAATTTATTAAATTTCGCAAGGCTACTTGAAGAATGGGAATAAATTTCTTAAAATAAAATTACATTGCGTAAAAGTGAATTTTGGGGAAATCAAAAAAGGACAAAGGAGATTCCCATGGGAGAAAAGAAAAAATCAAAAAAGAAAATTATTGTGATTGTGGTACTACTTTTAATCGTAGCCCTAGTCATAGGAGTGGTGTATTACTCCAAGATGAATTCTTCATCGAAAGGGTCTAAAGATATTACCACAGAGGAATTGACGACACATTCGATTGTATCGTCTGTTAGCGGAACAGGAGTTGTGACAGCATCTTCTACAGAAGAAGTATATGCAGAGATTTCAGGATACGAAGTCAAAGAGGTTTGCGTATCTGAGGGGGATATGATTTCTGCAGGCGATATCATTTGCATTTTAGATGTGACAGATGTGGAAGAACAGCGTACAGATTTGACAGAAGATCGTGATGAAGCTGTTTCGGAGAAGGAAGAGCAGGATGCAGATTACGATGATCAGTTAAAAGAGAGCAAGGAGAATCGTAGCAAACGTTTGGATGATGCTATGATTACTTTGAATGAGAAAAAAGAAGCTTATGACAATGCGGTCAGCGATTATTCTTATTATTCATACCAGTATGAAGATCAGAAAAAGGAATTGATTGATGCAGGTATTTCAGAGTCTGCAGCAGAGGCACGACTTTCTACCATGTCTACGGCTCTTCATCAGAAGAAGTCTACCATGGAAGCCGCAGAGGCAGAACTAAAAAATGCCCAGGATCAGGTAGATGCCATCAAAGATGAGAATGATGATTCTATTACAGATGCAAAAGAAACCTATGATGACAATGCGCAGGATACCATTGATACCTATAATGACAATATAGAAAACTTAGATGAAACCATCGGAAAGGCAGTAGTTCGTTCTACTATTTCAGGTGCTGTAACAGAAGTTTATGCAGAAGAAGGCCGTACTTTAAATGGAACGAAGGTAGCTTTGATTGAAGGAATGTCTGGATTTTACGTAGAGGCAAATATTGACGAATATGATGTAGCAGATGTTCAGAATGGAATGACAGTTGTAATGAAGACAGATGCTACAAGAGATGAGGAGTTAACCGGAAAGGTTACCTATGTTGCCTTAAAGGCATCTGAATCATCTTCTTCAGGTTCTATCTCAGAATACAGTTCCTTATTGGGAGGAGATTTTGGTTCTATCTCAGGGAGCTCCAATACAGGAGATGCGTCCTATACCGTTCGTATTTCCTTTGATGAGCAAAATGAACGTCTGCGTTTGGGAATGAATGTACAGGTTAGCATCATCACGGAAGAAGCAGACGATGTTTTAGCGGTACCTTACGAATATATTCATGAGAGAGAAGATGGAACTACCTATATCGAGGTGGTTGATGAAGAAAATTCCGGTGTAGATGAAGAAGGAAATCCTATCACAAGGACAAAGGAAATCGATGTGACGAAGGGATTAGAGGGTTCTTATTACACAGAGATTTCTTCACCTGATTTAGTAGAAGGAATGCAGGTAGTCGTACCTACAGACGATTCAAGTCAGTCTGTAGATGAACTCTTAAATATGGTTGGAAATGCCGGAGGCGTATAAATGGCTGAGATTATACGTTTAGAAAATATAGTAAAGCGCTTCTACGTAGGTCAGCCCAACGAACTTGAGATTTTACATGGGATTTCTCTTTCTGTAGAGGAAGGAGAATTTGTTTCCATCGTAGGTCCTTCAGGTTCTGGTAAATCTACCCTTATGAACCTGATAGGAGCCTTGGACCGCCCTACCTCAGGAAGCTACTACTTAGATGGCATCGATGTGGAAAAAGCAGCGGAGAACGATTTGTCTGAAATTCGAAATCGAAAAATCGGATTTGTATTTCAGACCTACAATCTGATTGCAAAAACAAATGCCATTAAGAACGTGGAACTTCCTATGCTCTACGCAGGATATTCTGCATCGGAGCGTAAAAAACGAGCTATGGAACTGTTAGAGCTGGTAGAGATGACAGATCGGGCAAAACATTTACCAGAGGAATTATCCGGCGGCCAAAAACAGCGTGTAGCTATTGCAAGAGCCATGGCAAATGATCCTGCCATTATTCTTGCAGATGAGCCTACGGGAGCGCTAGATACAAAGACCGGACGTTTGGTAATGGATTTGTTCCATAAGCTAAACAAAGAAAAACATAAGACCATTGTGTTAATTACACACTCGCCGGAACTTGCTTCTGAGACAGATCGTATTATTAATATTCGAGACGGTCGTATCACAGAGGAAGGGGGTGCCATTTAATGTTATTTTGGGAAAATGTTGTTTTAGCATTGAACTCCTTAAAATCCAATAAGATGCGCGCTCTTCTTACAATGCTTGGAATTATCATCGGTATTGGTTCTGTTATTGCGATTTTTACTGTGGGAAATTCTGTTACCCTTTCTGTTTCTACCAATTTACAGGATGTGGGAGCAAATGACGTCTATGTTTCCGTTGTAGAAAAAACAGAGGATGAAGCCGACAAGGATGCACCCTTGGATGGATTGAAATTTGGTACGTTCCAGTCCTCAGAAGAGATGGAAGAGGAGGATTATATTACCGTTGATATGATTCACGATTTATGTGAAGAGTACAAGGATGATATCTATGCCGTTAGCTGTTCGCAGAATCTTTCTACCGCAGATGTATCTGTTGAAGGAAATGATGCTTCTGTTACAGTCATTGGTACAAACGTTGGCTATTTCATTCCTAATAAGGTAGAAATGACAGCAGGAACCATGTTTAACAGTTCGGATTTTGAAGAGGGCCGTATGGTTTGCATGGTGGATGAGAAATTTGTGGATGATCTCTTTGACGGAGACTATGAAGGTGCAATCGGAAAAGATATTGATTTTTTACTGGAAGATCAGGCCGTTAGTTTAACCATTGCCGGTGTATACCACAATGAAAGCCAATACGCGACGATGTTTAATTTTAATACGGGAACAAATCTCTATATTCCGATTAATGCAGCAAAACGAATCCAAAGAAGTCCACTTCGGTTTTCTACCATTGAAGTTGTGGCAAGTGTAGGAGTGGATACCTCTGCTTTGGCGAAAAAGATTACAAAGTTTTTTGATCGTTATTACGCTGCAAATGGAAGCTTTGAGATTTCTGCTTACACCTTTACTTCGCTTGTAAATATGCTGGATTCTATTTTGAATACAGTTACATCAGCAATTTCTCTGATTGCGGCTATTGCCTTAGTGGTTGGTGGTATTGGTGTTATGAATATCATGCTGGTATCGGTAACAGAACGAACGAGAGAAATCGGTACGAGAAAGGCCTTAGGTGCAAAGAATTCTTCCATACGAGCACAGTTTTTAGTAGAGGCGATTATCATTTGTCTGATTGGTGGTGTCATAGGGTTAGCCCTTGGAATCACAGGAGGAATGGCGCTGACAAACTATATGGGTTATCCGGCCGCTCCATCGATTGGAGGAATCCTTTTATCCATTGGATTCTCCGTAACCATTGGTTTGGTATTTGGCTATGTTCCAGCCAACAAGGCTGCGAAAATGAATCCTATTGATGCATTACGCTATGAATAGGGGTTTTGTTATTTTTTTAACTTTACGAATGAAGCAAAATGTGAGAGAATAAAAATCGGCATAAAACGTCGCTCTGCGAGTAGGGGTACAAAGCAGAGTTTACTACTATTTATAGGCGTTAAAAAATAAGTATGTATAGTGTGAAAGGAGAATAGCAATGATTTACACAAAAGAAATTGAGAACATGTGTCCTGTTGCCAAGGGCGCTTGTCATGAGCCAGCTCCTATTCCTGAAGAAGGAAAATGGGTTCATGCAAAGAAGATTGAAGACATTTCCGGTTTTACACATGGTGTAGGCTGGTGTGCACCTCAGCAGGGAGCTTGTAAGCTTTCTTTAAACGTTAAAGAAGGTGTTATCCAGGAAGCTTTAGTTGAGACAATCGGATGCTCAGGAATGACCCATTCCGCAGCTATGGCAGCAGAAATCCTTCAGGGAAAGACCATCCTTGAAGCATTAAACACAGACCTTGTTTGTGATGCTATTAATACCGCTATGAGAGAGTTATTCTTACAGATTGTTTACGGACGTACTCAGTCTGCATTCTCTGATGACGGACTTGCTATTGGTGCAGGACTTGAAGATTTAGGTAAGGGACTTCGTTCTCAGGTTGGTACAATGTACGCAACAAAAGAAAAAGGTGTTCGTTACTTAGAAATGGCAGAAGGTTATGTAACCGGTATTGCTTTAGATGAAAACGACGAAGTTATTGGATATCAGTTCGTTTCCCTAGGAAAGATGACTGACTTCATTAAAAACGGTGATGATCCTAACACAGCTTGGGAAAAAGCTAAGGGACAGTATGGCCGTGTTGATGATGCTGCAAAGATTATCGATCCAAGAAAAGAGTAATTTAGGGAAAGGAGAATATCATAATGGCTTTATTTGAATCATATGAAAGAAGAATTGACCAGATCAATGCTGCTTTGAATCAGTATGGCATCAGCTCTATTGAAGAAGCAGAAAAGATTACAAAAGACGCTGGTCTTGATGTTTATAATCAGGTTAAGGGCATTCAGCCTATCTGTTTTGAAAATGCTGCTTGGGCATACACTGTAGGTGCTGCAATCGCTATTAAGAAGGGATGCCGTAAGGCTTCTGACGCTGCAGCTGCTATCGGTGAAGGATTACAGTCTTTCTGTATTCCAGGTTCTGTTGCTGATCACCGTAAGGTAGGTCTTGGACATGGTAACCTTGGAAAGATG
>JAILMB010000076.1 GCA_024692825.1 Lachnospiraceae bacterium
TAAGGTTTCTACTGCAAGTTCCACGCCTTTGTGCAATAGTCTTCCGCCTAATCCGGTTCCGTGTTCCAGGGTAACCACTCGTCCAATTTGCGCAACTGCTTCCTTTTCATCTTTCCAAAACACGCGAAGGCAGGAAGATATGCGACCAGCCTCATTCCATGAAAATACATGGATGGCATCCTGATCCTTATCATCTAAATCCTGATAGACACAGTCTTGTTCTACCACAAAGATTTCTGCTCTGGTTTTTAAAATTTCATATAGTTCATGGAGACTTAAATTCTTAAAATCTTTAACTACAAATTCTCCAGTGTTACTCATGATCCATTCTCCATTTTAAGGTACGTTTTAAGTATTCGATATATTCTTCATCTTTACAGATTCCCTTACCAGCAGTATCACTGATTTTCGCAACTGCATGACCATTACACTCTGTAATCTTCATAACAATATTTAAGGCTGAAACTTTCGTATCATTACTGATATACGTTCCGATTCCAAAGGCTACATTGATTCTGTCGCAGAAATAATCCTGTAATGCGGATGCCTTATCAAAATTCAGACTATCACTAAATAAAAGAGTCTTGGTTTTTGGATCTATGCCATGGTCAATGTAGTGCTTGATCATTTTTTCGCCCCACTCATAAGGGTCACCGGAATCGTGACGAACACCGGAAAACAAGGTGGCATAGGTCAGCTGAAAATCCTTTAAGAAAATATCTGTCGTCACCGTATCTGTAAGGGCGATACCATTCATAACGCTGTACTCTTTTACCCAGGAATCGAGAGAATACCAATTCGAGTAGGCTGCGTTGTGTTTTGAATTTCCCTGACCTACACACATAATGTATTCATGAGCCATGGTCCCAACAGGGGCGATATTAAACTTCTTTGCCAAAAAAACATTGGATGTTCCCACAAAGGAAGCTCTATCACTTTTAGAGGCTAGCATTAATTCCCTAATGGCTAACTCCTGTGCCTGAGCCGATAATCTTCTGCGAAGACCAAACTCGGAGTACTTTCCAAGATGTAATTCTCCTGACTGAATGCGCCTGCATTTTTCATCCAATCGTTCCTTAAAAGAATCATATAATTCCCCATAATCATAGGCCATTTTAAAATATACTTCATTTACGATGGCAAGGGTAGGAATTTCATACATGGAGCTGTTCAACCAGGTTCCACCGGCCTCAATGGATAGTCCACATTCACCCTCACAGGATATTTCAAAATCTTCATATCTTGGGTGCCACAGGCGCAAAAAATCAATATAATCAGATTTCAACCACTTTATCTTTCGAAGGTAATCCAGCTCGTCTTCTTTAAACTTCAAGGTACAGTATGCTTTAATTTGCTCCTTAATTTCTTCTACCATTTCAGGTGTAAACTTCACATCTGTATTTCTGCATTTAAAAGTCCAGGTAGTGGTGTAACCCGGGAACTGATGATAAATCACCTGCCCCATTGAAAACTTATATAAATCGGTTTCTAGTAAGGAATTAATAATTTGATTTACTTTCATACCCTCTCTCCTATTCATTGATAATATCAATATGACATGCCTTCATGGCATCTAGCGCTGTGTTATGAGCATCCTTTGTTACACCTGCGCATCCCTTTGCATCTACAATAATCTCAGCATTTGGCATCACAGCCTTGGCCATCATAACATTTGATATTACACAAATATCTGTGCAGACTCCAACAAACTCAATGGTATCAATTTTCTCCTTCATGTCTCGTAAAAACATTCCAAATTCAATAGAACCAAAGGTCTTTTTATCAAAGATGGTTGCGTCATCCAAGAACTCTTTTAACTCATCCACCACCTCATGGCCTTTGGTGTTTTTAATACAGTGTGGCACTGGAAGTTTTTTTCCTTCCATCGTATCCATGTAGTTTTCTTCATGAGTATCTCTTGTAAAGATAATCATATCATTTTCTTCTTTTGCCTTTATAAGCTTTTCTTTAATATAAGGAATTACTGCTATTGCATCCTCATTATAAAGAGCCCCTGTGGTAAAGTCGTTTTGCATATCAATGACAACAAATAATTTCATTCTTCATTTCCTCCATATGTGTATTCCCTTGACTGCCTTCCATTTTTTACATTTGATTTTTTCATTTTCCCTGTCGGAACAATTTTTTCTTCTACAAAGCCCTTGAGGGTTGCTTTATACACATCTTGATTCATAACTGCTCGATAAGTTTCTCGAAGTTCCGCCATGGTAAAATATTTTGGCATAAGACAAAAAATCTGATCTGAATGATCAAAGTTTTCTCTCAGTTTTTTCATAGCCTCTATAATAATTTCAATATGATCAAAGGCAAGTCTTTCCTTTGATTCTAACGTTGGTATATAGTTTTTATAGGTTAAAACGGAATTCTTAAAGTATTCCTCCTCCAAACTATATTTAATCTCTATGTCCTTCTCCTGGTTTTTTAATACAATTTCATCTTCTGTAAATATAAAATCAAACCAGGCTGCGTCAGAAGCATCATCATCTCCCTTCACCTTTTCAAGTTTTGAAACAAGGGCCAAATAAGAAATACTCATGACCCACATTCTTGGATCCCTTTTTGGACAGGTAAACGTATAAATCTGGTCTAGATAAACTTGTCTTAAACCTGTTTCTTCTTCTAACTCTCTTTGTGCAGCATAAAAAGCAGTTTCTCCTTCTCCAATGAATCCTCCCGGCAGTGCCCAGCAATTCATAAACGGATGATTTCCTCTTTTCACTAATAATACTTTTAAATTTGAAAAATCTTCCTTCATTCCCAGAACTAGAATATCTGCTGTTACAGAAGGTCTATTGTAATCTCCTGGATTATATTGTTCTAAAAACTCTTTTTCTGTTAAACCATCTTTATTTCTTATCATTTCATTCTCCGTTTTTAAGTATTCTTTCAATACTTAATTTTCCTTATCATACTCCCGCTTAAGTATTGTGTCAATACTTAAAAAACGCAATGTCCATAATAATAATGAAACATTGCGTTTAAAAATAAATTTTATAATTCACTAATTTAAGTTATCTACTCTTTTTTCTGAAGTAGTTTCTTTCTCTGACTCTTTATTCATTTCTTCTATTTTATCAAGATAACGGTCAAACTGCATTTTAATAAGAGCTGCTGTTGGAACTGCAACAAGCATACCAGCAATACCTCCAATTGCACCACCAGCGATTAAGGCTGCTACTACTAAAAGGGGATGAACTGATACGGTATTTGATAATAACTTTGGATTAATAATATTTCCATCTACAAACATTAAAATGGTTAAAATAATAATTCCAATGAGCATCTTGTCAATAGCCGCTGATGGCAGGCAAACTATTACTACTGTAATATACCCAACTACAGGTCCAACATATGGAATCATATTTCCAATTCCTACAAATAATCCTACTAAAACAGCATTTGGAATACCTGCTAAAGAAAGTACAAACATGGAAATCACACCGATTAATAAGGCATCTAAAAACTGTCCCCGGATATAACCAGAAAAGGCACTATCTGCATCTGACAAAAATTGCTTGATATCATCTTCTGATTTCTTTCCAAAAAGGACAAGAATCACACGATTCCAATAAGTCGATATTCTCTTTCCATCCAATAAAAAGTAGATAGAAAAAATAATTCCAAAGAAAAGACTTGAGAAAAAGTCCTTCACTACTTCCGTCACTGTAGCAATAATATTTGGGAAATTCTCATTGGTAATTCCTGAATTTTCTAATTCGTCTAGCACGAACTGCCAGATATCTGCATACTGTTGTTGTAATCCATAGATGGTGGATTGAATGGTAGTCATACTTAAGGATTCAACATTTTTATATACCGTAACAACAATGAGACAAATAATCAAAGCAATCACTGCAATCACAATAAATAAGGTCAAAAATACACTTAAGGTTCTGGCCCATTTCTTTTTTCCATTCTTACTAAATACACCTTCAAACCATCCAACAATCGGATAGAATAAATAACATAGAATTCCACCTATTACAATTGGTTTTAAGACAGCAGTAAGTATGGTCCAAAACTTCGACCAAAAAGGCCCTGTACTAAGTAGCACAAAAATTGCACACACTACAAGTACTACAGTGATTCCTGCGTACAAACAAATTTTTAAATACTTTTGATCTAGTTTCTCAATTAGTCTTTTCATATGAAATCCTTTCGAAATTCACTCCCTGCCCCTGTTATAAAAAACACATGATACTTATTTTATGGTAGCCCGATATTTTTCCTGTAGCTCCTCTAGTACCTTTGCATCAAATTCCGGTATTTCCTGATTTGAGGCAACCATAGATGCCAGTAAGTTTATCCTTCCTCTTTTCACCTGCAACAATCTATCTATCACGTTTTCTTCTACACCTAACATTTGAATTTTATCGTAGGAAACTTCTATCTGTTGCCAACTCAAAGATCCCTTTCGAACAGCAACACGGTCATCTAATATTAGGATTTTTTCCGTAGATTGACGCACCACATCGATTACAATCCATATCATCAAAACAATAACGATAGCAATCGGCAACAATACTCCTACAATTTCTTTCGATAAGAAACCTATTTCCTGATAAAATCCATCGGTAGTTTCATTATACATAACGAAAGCCAATACAGAAATAATCAAAACACTAAATACTGTCCAAATAATACTTCGAATCATAGATTTTTGGGGACGAAATATCATATCCTCTTCTTCTACTAAGGGAATCTCTGGCAATACCTGTTTCATTAAATCCTTAATTCTATCTTTCTCAATAGATGGAAACAGCCACTGACCATCAACATCTTCCCCTTCACCACTTACGTTAATAACGGATACAGATACCCTTCCCATAAATCTTCCCAGTAAGGTGGATTGAAAACGAAGAGCCTGAATCTGTTTTACAGGAACAGAATAAGAGCGAATTTTAATGGCTCCACTGGAAATATAAATATGGTCATCTTTTCTTCTTACCTTGTAATTATAAGTTCGAAGAAAAGAATCCACTATGTTTTTTGCAGAGGTATACGTTAAGGATAAAAGCACAACGACAGAAGCAAACATTCCACCTAGCGACTGTCCATG
>JAILMB010000107.1 GCA_024692825.1 Lachnospiraceae bacterium
TGAATTATATATGTATGATGAGATTCATCCTACCAAAGCCGGATATGAAGAATGGTGGATGCCTATAATGGAGAAACAGTTAATAGAATTTTTATGCAAATAAGTATCAGAACAAAGATGAAAAAGGAGTGATGGTACATGAAATATTTTACATGGAATTTTGATGACGGTTTAGAAGAAGACAAAGAGATTATCCGCATTCTAAAACAAAACAATATGGGTGCAACATTCAATTTAAATTCATCTTTGTTTGGAAAAAGAAAGATGATTGGAAGAATTGGAAATCTTGGAATCAAAGAAGTGCCTTTAGAAGAGTATGATGAAAAGCGCTTTTCTCTTTTAAAGTATAGTATTCATTATCGTATTCCAGAAGATGAAATTGTGGATGTGTACTCTGGATTTGAGGTAGCCTCCCATACTGCGGAACACGTTAATCTGACAAAGTGCAGTAAGGAAGAATGTATTCGTCAAGTGCAAAAAGACCAAAGAAAACTAAGTGAAATGTTTCAGACGGAAATCACGGGCTTTGCATATCCCTATGGAAGAAGTAACGCTTCCACAAAGGAAGCCTTGAAGGAGTGCGGAATTACGTATGCCAGAGTTATTAACAGCACCGATTCCTTTTGCTTAGTAAGTGATACAATGGAATTGCCCATGACGGGATGGCATTTGCAAAAAAATATTTTTGAAAAGATTCAGAGGTTTATTGATTCGGAGTCCGAGGAGGATGAGTTTTTCTTAATTTTTGCTCATGGATATGAGTTCGATTTCAATACCAAAGAGAGTAATTTTGAAAAATTCAAAAGAATTTGTGATATGGTAGCAGGGCGGGATGATATCTGTTGTTGCACTACTGGAGACGCTATTACAGCAATCAAAAATACTAGAAAATAACAAAGGAGTAAGGACTATGAAAATGGACACAAAGAGTGAGTCAAAAATAATGGATATCTTTTTTGAATTTTACAATTCGAAAAAAAATAAAAGCTACCGAAGAGAAAATAAAAAACTGGAAAATCAATCCATCGTATTTTTTGGAGATTCCATTACTGACAGATGTGAGTTGGCGAAGTATTATCCTGGTATAAATGCTTTGAATCGCGGTATCTCAGGAAATACTACTGTAGATTTATTGAATAGAATACAGGTTTCTGTTTTTGATGCGAACCCGTCTATGATTGTTCTTTTAATTGGAATTAACGATATGATGAATGTTCACCGAACTGCAAAAGAAACAGCGGTGCATTATGAAGAAATACTTAAGCTGCTAAGAGAAAAATATAAAGATATTCCCATTGTATGTCAGTCTGTTTATCCGGGATATGACGCAGAGAAGAACAACGTGAACAAAGGAATTATATTCCCGTTGAAGTATCTTGCAAATGAAATCATAGAATTAAATGGATATATTAAAGAATTATGTGAAAAGTATCATTGTACCTACGCGGATATCCATTCACATTTGAAAGAAGATGATAACACAATGAATCCTGCTTACAGTGATGACGGATGTCATCCAAATGAAGAAGGTTACAAAGTGATATCAAAGGTACTAAAGGATTACTTGAGATAAAGTAGAGTTAGAGTTTCAGCAGCTATTTCAAAAGAAATAGCTGTTTTTTTATAAGGATTTTAAAATACATTGTATAAAACTATATTTTCATTGAAATTTTTGTTAAAAAAAATGAAACTTGCACTTAAGATTTGTTCTGAACTTACTAAGAAATTTACAGATGATCAGGATTATTTAGAGAAGGAGATTCAGAATTTCTTTTGTAACGTTCAGTGTATTGAACTTAAGCCGGAACATATGACGGGCAAACTTGTGAATGAATCGTAAATAAAGTATATTTATATGAACAAAAGTGAATAAAAGGATTATAGGAGGATATATAAAATGGATAAGAATTGTGGATACTGTGCAGGTGGAGAAGCATTGGCAGCATTTGGTATTAAAATCTGTGATTTAAGTGTAAGTCAGTTGATTTTATTTAAGGAGCAGAGCCATAAAGGAAGAGTAATTGTGGCATTTAAAGATCATGTAAGTGAGATGGTGGATATTTCTGACGAAGACAGAAATGCTTTTTTTGCAGATGTAAATAAAGCGGCAAAGGCTCTTCACAAAGCATTTCATCCAGACAAGGTAAACTACGGAGCATACGGTGATGGCGGATGTCATTTGCATTTTCATCTTGTGCCAAAATACAAGGATGATGAGTTTGAATGGGGAACACCATTTGCTATGAATCCGGATCGAAAGTATTTATCTGATGAAGAATATGATGCATTGATTCAGCAGATTAAGGATGCATTAGAGTAAAGCTATTAAAGTTAAATAGGATATGATTCTGGGTGGTCAATGAACTTATGCATCATTGACCATTTTTATTTATGGAATGATTAGCAGATCATAGAATGTAAAGTTTTTGTTGACAGAATCTTTCAAATAGATTAAAAGAGATTGTGAGAAATAAATTGTGCAAAATTTATTCATACAAATATCTTAGTTTGGAGGTGTTTTATGTATCAGGCAAATGAAAGTCGTTATGACAAAATGAAATATAATCGCTGTGGTGAAAGTGGTTTGCTTCTTCCTGCTGTTTCTCTAGGATTGTGGCACAATTTCGGTGATACTGCAAAATATGAAAACATGAAAGAAATGTGTTTTTGTGCCTTTGATTCTGGAATTACACATTTTGACTTAGCAAATAATTATGGACCAAAGCCAGGAAGTGCAGAACAAAACTTTGGTAAGATTCTGAAAGAAGAAATGATGCCATACAGAGATGAGATGATTATTTCTACCAAGGCAGGTTACGATATGTGGGAGGGCCCTTATGGAAATTGG
>JAILMB010000122.1 GCA_024692825.1 Lachnospiraceae bacterium
TTTCCCGTTATGAAACTAAGACAAGCTATCCCTACGATATCTTTCTTTTTGATGTAGAAATGGAAGGCTTAAACGGATTAGAAACTGCAAAACGAATCCGGGAAAAAAATGAGACTTCTGTGATTTTATTTATTACAAATAAGGTGGCTATGTCTTTAATATTTATTGCCATGAATTATTTGACAGTGCCAGTCTTTTTGGAATGACCATGTCTTCGGATATGATACAGTCAGTTCTTGCTTTAATCAGTGGAATTCCATTGGCCTTAGGTATGTTATTTATCTGGCCACTGGCCAATAAGTTTGGAAAGAAAAACATGGTGATAGTGGGATGTGTAATCTCAATTTTAGGAAGTATTGTTTGTTTATCATCCCCTTCCAATTTTATCGTTGTCTTAATTGGACAAACGCTGAAAGGAATCTCAAGTATTTCGGGAGCCTACATTATGATGGCTTTATTTGCAGATGTATTAGATCATATTGAGGCAAAAGTGGGATTTCGAGTGGACGGTGTGTCTATGTCAGTTTATAATTTAATTCTTACCGTAATTAATGGACTTGCAGTGGCAGTGTTTAATATTTTCTATGATGGAGGATGGTTTGCCAGAAAAAGTGTGACATCATTTTTCTTCCTGGGATTTGAAATTTTCGCCCATGGATTTTTAATCCTGGTATTACTGTTCTTAACGGTAGAAAAAAATATTGTGGAAGAACAAAAACAGATTGCCGAAAGAAAAGCGGCTGAAAAATAAAGGAGAATTCAATGGAAAAAATCAAAGGTGTAAATCTTGGAAACTGGTTAGTCCTTGAAAAATGGATGGAGCCGGCTATGTTTCGTGGGGTAGATGCTGAGGATGAAACCTGGTTAAACCGAAGAGCTGACAGGGAAATGCTGAAAGAACGTATGAAAAAACATAGAGATACCTATGTAGAGGAAAAAGATTTTTCCTTTTTAAAGGATTCGGGGATCACTCACGTTCGTATTCCGGTCCCATATTTTATTTTTGGAGACAGAGAGCCTTTCATAGGCTGTATTGAATATCTAGATAAGGCCTTTGATTGGGCTGAAACATATGGAATTAAAATTTTAGTGGATTTACATACAACTCCAGGTGGTCAAAACGGCTATGACAATGGAGGCATCTGTGGCGTTTGTAAATGGCACAAGTCTCCTGAGGAAGTAGACTTTGTTTTAGATGTGTTAAAAAGATTAGCGGAGCGCTATAAGGATAGAAGTGCTTTGTTTGGAATAGAAGTTGTAAATGAACCCATTAGTTTTCCGGTTTATATGACATCTCCTACTCATAATAAGTGGGTGGATCCAGAGGAAGGAAAGGGATCTTCTTTTGTTCCCATGTCTTTCTTAAAGGCCTTTTATAAGAGGGCCTATGATGAACTTCGAAAGATTTTACCAAAGGAAGTAGCCATTGTTTTTCATGATGGATTTCGCCTGGGATCATGGAATCGCTTTTTCAAAAAGAATCACATGGAAAATGTATTTTTAGACACCCATATTTACATTTTTGCTATGGAAAACTTTGTGCCAATTCATAAACCTTTTGTTTATAACATCTATTTATGGATTGATGGACTTCGCTTGAAACATGCGGGAAAGGCAATTCCTGTAATTGTAGGAGAATGGTGTATTTGTAATCGCTATGCGGCAAATGAAAGGATTGAAGAAGAGGAACGAAAAAAACGTTTTAACATTATTTCCAAAATCGAACAAAAGGCCTGGGAAGATACGGCAGGCTGGTTCTATTGGAACTACCAACTTCTTCGAGATGAAACAACCCCAACAGATGAATTTTTTAAAGAGAGCTGGGATTTTAAACGCAGTCTGAAAAGAGGGTGGATTTCTGTTAAATAGAATAAAATACAATACCGAAAAAGGCGGAAAGAACTATTAGAAAAATAGGAGATAGTTTTTTCTGTCTTTTTTTCTTATATAAAACATTACAACCAATCAGGAGAAGAAAAATAAAAATTCCTCTTATGTTTAAACCTGGCTTGGAAGAAACATCGGTTATGTTTAACAGGGTGCTAAAAAACAAGGTGATAGCAGTAGCTAAAATAAGGCCTATAACACCAGGACGAACGCCCTTTAAAAATCCCTGGACACCTTTATACTTTAATAAGTTACGAATGACTGCGGCAATTAGCAGAATAATGATAAAGGAAGGTAGCACTACGCCAAAGGTAGCTACCAGAGAACCTAAAACGCCTCCCTGGGTGGAACCTATAAAGGTAGCCATATTAACCGCCAGTGG
>JAILMB010000133.1 GCA_024692825.1 Lachnospiraceae bacterium
AGAAGCAGAGGAGTTTTTAAAGAAGAAAGAAACTGCTAAGCTGAATGAAAAACATGGCGAAGAAGTACAGAATAAAGATTTAAACTATCAGGATGCTGAGATTTGTATGCCAGGTGGACATTTAAAACTAAAGGAGTTAACCGCTCTTTTAAACACCATACCTATGGAAATTTCTTTTGTAGATGGGGACAATATTAACAGGTTCTTTAACGAAGGACCAAAAGTCTTTAAGCGTCCAACCATGGCAACCGATCGAGAAGTATTTTCCTGCCATCCTCCAAAGATTGAGCCAATGGTTAGAGCTATTATTGATGATTTTCGAAATAATCTTCAAGATGTGGTTCCTGTTTGGATGGAGAAAAAGGGACGCACCATGTTAGTGCAGTATATGGCAGTCCGGGATAAGGATGGAAATTATCTGGGAACAGCAGAGTTTGTGCAGGATATGGAATTTGCAAAGAATCATTTTACAAGATGAAATTCGTTTTTGTGGAATTGAATCAATCCTTCTTTTTGCATCTTTGATAGCTCGTTAGACATGGCACTTCGATCCACGGCCAGGTAGTCTGCCAACTGCTGACGATTAAAGGGAATTCGAAATTTGTTACTACCATGGAGCTTTGCCTGCTCTGATAAGTAGGAAAGCAGTCTTCCGCGAATGGATTTTGAAGCTGTGTGCATCATACGAGAGGAAAGGTGAATATTCTTTCTTGCAGAAATCATCAACAGATTTTGAGAAAGTCTCTGATGCGGGCTACAAGTCTTTTGACAGGTGTGAATCATTTTTTGCATGTCCATAAAAAGAATTTCGCAATCCTCAGCGGCTAATACACTGACAGGAAGTTCCATGTTTGGAATAGCGGCGTAGTTTTCTGCAAAGAGCTCACCTTCTTCAAAATGACCGAAGATATGACTGTTTCCCCAGTAGAAGTCTACGATGATATTTACGCTTCCGGACAAAACAAGCCCTACTTCGTGGATGCTTGAGCCGGCAAAAAAAATCACGTCATTCTTTTGGTAACGTACTTTTCTTGTATTTAAACAAGGAAGGATGGAGGTTATTTCTTCCGGTGAGATTCCTTGGAATAATTCGGTTTTTGCTAAAAATTCACTTGTCATATTATTTTTCCTTTCCCTTCAACCATAGGCTTATTCACAGAAAAAATCAATGGAATAATGGGGATGAGTGGTAATTGAAAAATAATACATTATTTAAGTAACAATTCATTGGAAAATGTGTAAAAGTATAGTATTATCTTTTTAGTGTTTTGTGATAGATTTCTAAGGAGGAAAATATGAAAAAAGGTTTAATCGCGGCAATTGCCGTGGTAGTAGTTTTAGCTTTGATGTGCATTGGTAGCTATAACTCACTTGTTTCTAAGGAGACTGCAGTAGAAGAGGAAGCTGCAAACATTGATACACAGCTTCAAAGAAGAGCGGATTTGATTCCAAACTTAGTAAATACGGTAAAAGGATATACAGATCATGAAGCAGAAGTGTTTAACGCTGTAACCGAAGCTAGAGAAAAATTATTGGCTGCAGGAACAATGTCAGAAAAGTCTGCAGCAAATGATGAAGTATCAACTGCCTTAAGTAAATTGGTAGCAATCGCAGAGAGTTATCCTGAATTAAAATCTGATAAGGTGTATGTAGATTTAATGGATGAACTTTCTGGTACTGAAAATAGAATTTCTTATGCAAGAAAGAGTTATAACGAAGCGGTTGCAAGTTATAACAAAGCGATTAAAAAGTTCCCCGGTGTAATCTTTGCGAATATGTTTGGATTTGAAAAAGCAGAGATGTTTGAAGCAGCTGAGTCTGCGGATAGTGTTCCGGAGGTGAGTTTTGAATGACAAGTGAAAAAAAACAGGAGAAGCGGGTGAAAAAAGCTTTTTTACCAACCCTCATTTGTTTTTTGGTCACTTTGATTTTGGGAACACTTTTAGAGTACGATGACAATCGAAAGATTGCTATCGATCAGCCAATCGATCATACGGATTACTTTTTTGTTGAGGACTATAGTGGTGTCCTTAATGAAATGACAGAAGAGTATATTTATGAAGAGGCTGTAAAGCTATATGAAAAAACAAAGGCACAGGTTGTCGTTGTTATGGTTCCAAATACCCAAGAACAGAGCTTAGAAGATTTTTCTTATAAGCTGGCCAACGAATGGGAAATTGGTGATGCTGAGTTAGATAATGGCGTGTTACTTTTATTTGACACAGATGAAGGAGATCCTCACGTCCGTCTTGAAATCGGAGAGGGACTAGAAGGAGCGATTCCGGATGGAGCTGCAGGTAGAATCTTAGATGATTACGCTGTAGCAGATAAAGACGACGGAAGGTGGAATCGTGCAGCAGCGAATACATTTTCTGAAGTTGTTCGTCGTGTATACGAGGAATATGGGTTGGTAGTTCCTGACTCTGTTGCTACCCAAAGTGATTGGGGCGATGGAGAATATGAAACGGTTGGAACATTTGCTGACGCCACATATCCAGAGGTTCAATATGAAGAAAATACAGCGCCAGTTGCACAACAGTGGTTCCATGCATTTATTACTGCATTGGCTATTGCAGTGTTCTATAGTGTTATAGTATTCTTTATCGTGATTGCGGCAGTTAGTGATAATGCCCGCGGTGGAAGATACTATGGCGGTTTTGGCGGCTATCACGGAGGCGGGTTCTCCGGTGGCGGTGGCTTTTCTGGCGGAGGAGGATCCTTCGGTGGAGGCGGAGCCAGCCGATAAGGTGGAATTCTTTGGAATTCATTACTTTCGCTGAAGTATATTTTTTTAAATATATTTCATATAATTTAAGAGATAATGCGAGTAGCTATTATATATCGGGTGTGACTCCCCGATATATATAGTAAGATAACTCGTATTATCTCTTTTTCTGTTGAAATGGAATTCATTGAAGGCCGCAAGGAGGTGGCGCCATGAATATTGCATTTAACTCGCAATCGTCGTTTTTTCAATCGAATCAACTCTACAAAAATCCATGGGAGAATTCTGCGCAAGAGCCATATTCTCCGGTGTCTCAACTATCGGATCGTATCCAGGAAAGAAATGAAAAAAATAAAATGCAGCGGGAGAGACTCCTTCGAGAACTCCAGACAGTTTCGATTCAAAAGACAGATGCTTCATCGAATCAAAAACCACAAGGCATTATGGAACTTTTAGATTCTCAGGCAACCACTGAGGAGGAAGAAAGTATTTCTTCAAAATATGATTACAAAGATGTGTCTTCGAAAATCAGAAGTGCAAAGACGTCCCAAAGTGCAGGCCAGGCTTTGATTGCTGCAAAGCGAACGGTGTCACAGATTAAAAGAAAGCTGGTAGCTTCCGGTGGAGATAGCGATGAATTAAAGATTGCCCTTTCTCATGCAAAACGAATTGAGATTGTGGCAAAGAAGAAAAAGCGCCATTTGGAATTAGAAGAGCTGGTTGAGAATACAAGAAATCTGGATGAGCGAATGGAAAAGCAGGAAGAACTTGTAAAGAATGGGGCCAATGCCGGATTTGGAAACGAAAATTCTTCAAATGAAGGGGGAGGTTCATCCGGTGGTTCCGTGGATATTCTCGCCTTTTGTGAGGATAAGGTGGCAGAAGGCTATGAGATTATAGAAAAAGCCCGTGAAGAAATGATGGATGAAATGGTAGAAGAGGCCAAAGCAAATGGGGAAGAAATCACAGAAGAGATGATGAAGGAAATGGAAGAGGTGGTTTCGGAATTTGGATCTGAAGAATTAGAAGCCTTAGAAAAGACCATGGAACTTTTAGAAAACTTAGAAGTAGTGGATCCTCATATGTCAGAAGAAGATTTAGAAAAGTTAAAACAAAAACATCGTGCATCAGAGGAAAAAGCCATAATGAAAGCAGATATGGACTATTTAAAGGATATGTTTGAGCTATACTCAGACTCCATGGATGTACAGGTATAAATAGCAGAATAGATATTTATGTAGAGATATGAAGAGATGAAATTAGAATATTTGTACAGGCATAATTTAATTTTGTACAATTTAAATACAATATAGTCTTTATTTTTTAGAATTGAAATATTACAATATACGTCGGAACGGAATTCGATTTATATTGTAATATTTTTTTACCGGAAATCGAATCATAGTTTGCTCCCCAGGAAACCGGGGAGCAATTTGAATAGTATTAAAAATTAGGAGGAATTCATGATTAAAGTAGGTATTTTAGGATATGGAAACTTAGGTCGCGGTGTAGAAGCTGCAGTTATGCAGGCTGAGGATATGGAACTTGTTGCTATTTATACAAGAAGAGATCCAAAGTCTGTTTCAGTAAAATCAAATGTAGCAGTAAAGTCTACCGCTGATTTGGATACAGGAAAAGAAGATATTGATATTTTAATGATTTGTGGTGGCTCAGCAACAGATCTTCCAGAGATGACACCAAAGTATGCAGCAATGTATAACGTCATTGATTCTTTTGATACACATGCAAATATTCCTACACATTTTGCAAATGTTGAAAAAGCTTCTAAAGAAGCTGGTAAAGTTGGTCTTATTTCCTGTGGATGGGATCCAGGAATGTTCTCATTAAATCGTTTATATGCAACCTCTATTTTGCCAAAGGGTGAAGCTTATACATTCTGGGGCAAAGGTGTAAGCCAGGGACATTCTGATGCTATTCGTCGTATCGAAGGTGTAGTTGATGCAAGACAGTATACAGTTCCTGTACCTGAAGCATTAGAGCGTGTTCGTGCTGGAGAAAACCCAGAACTTACAACCAGAGAAAAGCATACAAGAGAATGTTATGTTGTAGTAGAAGATGGAGCAGACAAGGCTCGTATTGAAAAAGAAATCAAAGAAATGCCGAACTACTTCTCAGACTATGACACAACTGTAAACTTCATTTCTGAAGAAGAGTTAAAGAAAAATCACAGCGGACTCCCTCATGGTGGCAGCGTAATCTACACAGGAGAAACCGGATTTGATGGAAACAAGCATGTCATTGAATACAGCTTAAACTTAGATTCAAACCCAGAATTTACAGGAGCTGTTTTAACAGCATATGCAAGAGCAGTTGTTCGTTTGAACAAGGAAGGTGTAACAGGAGCAAAGACAGTATTTGATATTGCACCTGCATACCTTTCACCAATTGCACCAGAGGAACTTCGTGCACATTATTTATAAAATAATATTTACGACGGTATCTGGTTTGTTGGCAAAACAATTTGCATAGTAAACAAACCATGGGAAGTAGAGTATTCCATAGATCCATTGTATTTTTCACAAAGGTAGCGAATGCTCTTCATTCCAAAGCCGTGGTAGTGTTTATCTGATTTTGAAGAAGAAAGTATGGATTTACTTTGATTTTCATACATCCTAGCATCTTCTTCTGATATGGGATTTGTAATCTGAATCCCAATAAAATTTTTCTTTTGATCTATACGCAAACTGATGGAACGTAAATTTTCATCAGTTTGTTTTTTTGTATATTCGATAGCGTTATCAATAGCATTTCCCATTAAAGCATAAAGGTCTGATACACGAATAAAGGAAAGGTTGGCATCATCTACGGAACAGTGAAAAGAAATTTTGTTTTCACGACAGAATAATCCTTTTTCGGCCAGAATGGTGTTTAAAGCTTCGTTATCAGTATGAATTAAATCCTGATAGAAAATAATACTTTTTTCAGCCTCATCAATATATTCATTCCGTTCCTCTTCGCTTACGGTACGTAGTACTTTTAGCTGGTGTTTTAAGTCGTGGCATTTGCGATTGATAATGGCTATGTGTTCTTTCGATAGCAGGTAGTAATGCTCATTGTTTTTAAGAAGCTGTTCCATATTCTTTGTTTTTCCAGCGTAGACAAGGGCGTTTATAAAGTTATATTGAAATCCTAAGATTAAAACACAGGCAAGAACACCAGAAATCCATGAAATATGATTTAAAAAGGCTGGTCCTTGATTTAAAATGGCCTGATAGTAAATAAGAAAGAAAACAAAAATAACATAGAGAACAGAGTTTGTAATTTTACTTTTTTTCGTATCTTCCTGAAGTGGGGGTTCGCTTTCTTTTAAAATAGGGGAAAAGAGGCGGTAGGCCAAATAGAATAATCCACTACAGATAATGGCGGTGGCAGGTATATAAATATAAAGATGCTCACGAATATAAGGAAAGACCAGCTGGCAGATCCATACATGGAAAAAACAATAAACAATGTTTTGCAATGGAAAAGCCAGGGTTCCAATAATAAGAGCATCTGAGGT
>JAILMB010000135.1 GCA_024692825.1 Lachnospiraceae bacterium
AATAATAGATATTAAATCCTCTAGTGGTGTGCTTTCAGAAATAATCATGTGTCTTGATACGACAAAGACTAATACTTCAATGACATTGGCAGCATTGGGTTTACAAAGCATTTTAATAAACTCAATGGCAATAATAATCACAAATATTTCCTGCAAAAACGTCATTAAAGACTCTGTACCCGGTGTAGAAAATCCTTCCATAATAACCGGTATTGCACGAATGGCAACTACCACTATAGCGATTAATGTAAGAATCGCCACAATAAACTCAATAATATCGCAGGCAATCTTTACATATTCCCTTACTTTTTCCATCACACATACTCCTCTAGTTGACCTATCATACTCTAAATTTTTTTAGTATATCAAGTGTCTAAAATTATGGTCTGCCCATTAAACTACTACATTATATTATATTTAAACATCGAATGCACCACAAAATGTAGTATTTGTTCCCCTATCCCTAAAAATCATCACAATATTTCCCTCGCAAATTTATATAAAGTAAGGCATTATATACAGGTGCTGTTTTAAACAGTCACGTCGGCGCGTGGCTCAGTTTGGTAGAGCACTACGTTAGGGACGTAGGGGCCGCAGGTTCAAATCCTGTCGCGCCGATGCAAAAAACTGGATATCAATTGATATCCAGTTTTTTATTTATGAAAATTAAAATAAACCTGCATCTCATATTTATAATAGAGATGCAGGTTTATTTTACTTAAGTCACATTTAATCTATGACACTTTTTATTTATTCTTTACTTTCTTCTTTTTATATTTTTCCGGATGAAGTACCTCATCCTTTGTTCTTCTTACCATGGATACTACAATAAGACCGATCAATACAACTAATACAACATCAATACCCAATCTCAGTTTTCTCCAAGGTGACATTTTTCGCACCACTACAGACCCCGGTGTTAATCCCTGCATAGTATTAGAGTTTGCTACTGTATATGCAATATTATGAATCGCATTTCTCATTACGTTTCGAGCTGTCGTACTGTCATAGTCCACCAGATTCCACATCATAGGCATATAGTTGCAAAGGTAGGTATCACATCCGCTTCGAAGAGCGTAATCACGTAGATTATTCGGTCCCCATACCCAGTAATCGGATACTACCATTCCTTGGAATCCCCACTCATTTCGAAGAAGAGATGTCAAAAGTGCGTAGTTTGCTTCGCCTACTTCCGTACCTACAACATTTTGAGCAGCCATGATAGCCGTTGCAGATTTGATTGTTTTCTCACTTACTGTTCCCTTATCATCAGAAATATACTTTATAGTAGATTCAGCTTCTTTTATAGCGATTTCAAATGCTCTAAAATACAATTCTCTCATAGTCTGCTCATCTGCCCAGGTAGCTATTAGCTCCGCGCGTCCTGTTTCTGTTTCATTTAAAGCGAAATGTTTCAAATAGCAGAACATACCCTGATCTCCTGCTCCGGAAATTACTCTTGCAGCAAGCTTACCTGACAAAACCGGATCCTCTGAATAATACTCAAAAATACGTCCACTGAACTGACTTCTGTGAAGATTAATTGCCGGACAATACCAGCCATTGATTCCATGCTGTAATGATTCCTGACCAAAGGCCACTCCAATATCATAAAGTAAATCCTCATTCCAGGTAGCTGCCATTAGCGGAGCAAATCCAAAGGAAGAACTTTTTGTCATATCGTATCCGCCTTCTCCACTTCCACCAATTTTTAAGCCATTTGCTCCATCCGGCTCCACTGTTTCCGGGAGACCAATGGATTCAATCGCTCCGGTAGCATAGGCTGCTCCGGTAAAGTTTTGAAGAATTCCTTCTTTGTCCGCTTCCCAATCAATCTGATCTAATAGCAAATCCCATTTTTCATCATCATAATCAAGACCTCTCATATCTGACAATGTCAGTCCATTATCGGCTTTTGAAGTCACATCTTCAGTAGTATAAACCTTGCTTCCCTCCACATTTCCTAAAGTCTCATCTTTTTCCACGTCAAAGGATGCTTCTTTACCAAGTAATTCCACATATTTTTCATCCAGTTCTTTGGTACGTCCCTCTGCTGCCTTTGGCTGAGTTTCACCCCAACTGCTTCTGGATAAAATCGTGCTTTCTTCATTCATATAATCAGAAGATGACTGGAACAGATTTGTGGCAGCCACTTCATCTGTAGAACGTTTATGTGCCTCATCAGAACCGTCATACCACAGTGTTTCATTTACCGCTACAAAAGTTTCATCAATTACTTCATGAGAATTCTTTCGAAGTGATAATGTATACTCTCCCTCTTCCAAGACATAACAGCCCAAACTTCCATCACTATTTTCATGTGTATAACAATAGGAAGCTAAATCTTCTTTATTAATGGCAATTGTTACTTTCTCTGATTCTCCCGGCGAAAGTTCTTTTGTCTTTGCAAAACCGGAAAGAACAGCTACAGGCTTTTCAATCTTATACTCCACATCCATCTGAGTATACGGAGATGAGGTATAAAGCTGTACCACTTCTTTTCCTGCGCAATCTCCCACATTGGAAACTTCTGCAGTAATTGTAACTTTGGTATCATCTTCTGCTACGTCTACAATTTTTTGTTCAAACTTTGTATAAGAAAGTCCGTATCCAAATGGATAAATTACAGCTCCCTGTTCGATTACGGAACCATTTTCATCGATGGTACCATAGGTAAAGGTATCATCCACTACATCTGCAGTCTCATAGTAACGATATCCCATATACACGCCTTCCATATATTCGTTATAGGTTCGTGCAATAGTAGAGTACTCTTCTCCTGTAAAGCCTGCTTTCAATGATTCCACATTGTTATAAGTGTTCACACCAATGCTTTGATAGGATGGGTCCTTTGTCAAATCCGAAACATAAGTATCCACTGTTCTTCCGGATGGATTCACCTTTCCGGTCAGAATGTCCGAAAGCTGATTAAATCCCTTTTCACCGGGGTGTCCATACCACAATATGGCATCCACTTCCAGTTCACCGGAGGTAATAGGCGTCAGTTCCAAAGTGGCAGAAGAAATCAGGACAACTACCACCTTCCGGCAGATTCTCTTGGCTTCACGAATGGTTTCTTTTTCATTTTCAGATAGCGCCAAATAATGAGGGGTACCGTCTTCGTACCCATCATACTTCATATCAGCCCCTTCCTGGCCACCTCTGGTAATAAATACTATTGCAGTCTCATTAGACACAGTTTCCAATCCCTTATAGATAGAAGGATCATATTCATAAATGTTTTTATCCCCTCCCAAAAGGGATTCTTCCTCCACTGTAGCCATAGTTCCCTCTGCTGCCTGAATTCCGGAGGGTACTTCTGCCTGTTCCATCAAAGAAGATGCTGACTCATCGATTTTAAACCCACTTAATCCATCTTTAGGTGTAACAGGATCTATTACCCATTTAGCTGAACCTTTCGAAGTGTTCTGCCCATAGGACGGAGAAAGATAAGCCCGACCAAACGGCATCACACTATCCCCCTCATTTAAAGGTAATATACCATTGTTTTTCAGCAACACAGTTCCCTCTTTTTGTACTTCTGCTGCCACTTCATATGCAGCTTCCTTTGCCTCATTGGCAGAAGCATATTTCACATCATAATAATTGGCATCCCAATCCTCTGTGCCCTTTGCCAGTTTCACAGCTAATCCACCTTTTCCCATATAAGTGTCAATGGTGGATGACATCATATTTGTTGCTACATTTAATAAAATAAGTATAAAAAGCAACAACACCGTCAAAGGTATCATCAGTCGTCTGTACACCCTGCTTGACATTTTTAACCTTTCTTTCTTCATAAGTATTCTCCTTTATATTTTTTATAGAAAAAAGGTATCAAAAAAGGACACCCTCATCTATGAAAGTGTCCTAAACTGTATTTTTATTTTCTTAAATTGTTTTTATAGGGATGATTACAGAAAGATGAAAGAGTTCATCCAGTTCAATGGTAGCCTCACCACCGTAAGACGTAGCCACTCGACGAATGGAACGAATTCCGAATCCATGAAAACTTTCATCTTCTTTTGTGGTTTTCGGCAGACCATTGGACATACCTATTTCGCCGTTGTAATAGTTTTCACAGGTAAACACCAGCATATTCTGCCGTTTTACAAGGCGCATAGATATCATTCGGTTTTCTGGATTTTCTATTTTTAATACTGCCTCTATTGCATTTTCCAGTGCATTTCCAAAAAGAGTACAAATATCACTTTCCTTCATAAAAGAAAGCCACTGTCCATCCATAATACAACTCAAATGAATCTCATTGTATTCACAAAATATACTTTTTTCCGTCAGAATCGTATCTAAAACATCATTTCCTGTTTTCACCGAAGTGTCGTAAATCGAAATAAGATTCTGTAACTCTTCCAATTCTTTTTTGTCCGAAAATCCTCTTTTTTCCCATACTCGAATCTCATGTCTCATATCATGGCATTTGAGATTGATTAGCTCTATGGTCTCCTGAGAAAGCTTAAACTGATGCAGCTGCATTTGATTCATTTGTGCCAACAAACGATTTTCCATTTCCTGCTCCTGCATTTGAATAATGTTGTATCGCAACACAAATATGAAAATACAACAAAACACAGAAAACACGCGAGAAACCACTGTCAAAGTATAACTTTGTGACGCATAATGATCTCTCACCCCGGAAAAAAATATTACAAGTAAAAATGTTACCCCGGACAATATCATCATGCTTTTTTTCACAATAGGTGTTTCCGGAAGCCGTTTCGTACGCTTTGCAAATAAATGATAGATTCCAAAATAGATAACTGCTGTCATACATCCATGAATAATGGAATATAGCATAATGTAACCGTCAGGTTCCATTCTCGATACAATGGATGCATCTACCTGATATACAAAAAAACTCTGATTTACCTGCGAGGCTATATGCTGGGATAAATACCCCGACACTGTACAAAGCAATAGTTCCTCTTTGGATTCCTCATAGGAATACATTAGGGTTAAATACAAAAAAGCAACGCAAAGAATATAGTAAATCAGTTGACTATACCAAATTACATCTGTATAGAAGAAAAACCACATCAAAAGAATAGCTAACCCTAGGAATACCAGTACAACCGGTAGAATTTGCCTGACACTTCTTTTTCTTCTGTATCCCGTAGTAAATAATAGGGAGCCAATATATATTTGCAAAAAGAAAGAGGTGAGAACCGAAGCAATTGCACCATATAAATAAACCATGTCTATACACTCCCCTTTCCATACCACTTGGCGAGTTCCTGTAAAAACTCCTTTTTTCTCGGTCTGGAAACCGGAAGAATATGACCTTTTAATCGAATTTCATTTCCTGTTACTTCATCTATAAATCTGGCGTTTACAAGATAGGCATTGTGCGGGCGCAGGAAACCATAGCCCTTTAGCACTTGTTCGGCCTCTACAATGGTTCCACGTACTTTCAATTCCCGATTTGAAAGCACATAGGTCAACTGATGTCCTCTTACTTCCACATACAACAAATCTGATACTTCAAAGCGTTTCATACCATCTTTTTGCACAATGGTGATTTCCTTTGACTTTCGACTATCAATCACATGAAGTGCGCGCAAAAGCTTAAATCGAAAATCCGCAAAGCTTACGGGTTTTACAATAAAATCCAAAGCATCTGCCTCATATCCGCGCACTGCATAATTTGCCAGATTAGTAACAAAAATTAGAACGGTACTTTTATCTTTTTCACGCAAACGAAGAGCCCCATCCATGCCGTTTAAAAACGGCATGTCGATATCCATAAATACCAAATCAAATCCGGTGTAACCGTCCAAAAAAGACAGTGCATCGGAGAAATGAGTAACATGGAACATCTGGCGCTCTTCCTCTTCAAACCTTTTTATATAGTTTTTTAATATATCTGCTGATTCAATAGAATCCTCTACTATAGCAACAGTAATCATTTGATTCCCTTATAAATTTCCTTAAGAATAAAAAAAAGTTTCCCCTAATACAAATGCTTATAAGAAATATGCACGAAGTTCTTCTGGTGCAATTGGTGAAAGGTAAGCAGGTGCAATGTCAAATACAGTCTTTGCTCCTGTAAATTCTGGGTTAGAATCCAAGTTTAAGCTGTATTCGATAACATACAAACGATTTAATGAAAACATTCCCGGATCCAATCCACAAGAAATAAGACCAACTTTTTCCATCACTCATACTCCTCTAGTTGACCTATCATACTCTAAATTTTTTTAGTATATCAAGTGTCTTAAATTATGGTCTGCCCATTAAACTACTACATTATATTATATTTAAACATCGAATGCACCACAAAATGTAGTATTTGT
>JAILMB010000160.1 GCA_024692825.1 Lachnospiraceae bacterium
CGAAGAAAACTTCCCACCACATCGTATCTATATGGGTTTACACTCTTTGTCATATGTTTTCAAGTCCTTTCTCTTTGATAATATTAAGTTATCATGAGAAAGAACTGACGAAAAACTCTTTTATTTTATCATGGGTGATAAAAACAACTTATCACAAATTATGACTGGAATAATGCAGTTGAGTAGTAACGATCTCCACTGTCTGGAAGTAACGCTACAATGGTCTTTCCTTTGTTTTCTTCTCTCTTTGCCAACTCAATTGCTCCATATAAAGCTGCTCCTGAAGAAATTCCTACAGAGATTCCCTCTTTTTTCGCTAACAACTTCGCAGTCTCAAAAGCTGCATCATTGGGTGCCTTAAAGATTTCGTCGTATACCTCGGTGTTTAATGTATTTGGTACAAATCCCGCACCAATTCCTTGAATCTTATGAGAACCACTTCTTCCTTCTGATAAAACCGGTGAATCCTCTGGTTCAAGTGCCACTACTTTAATGTTTTCGTTTTGCTCTTTTAAGTATTCTCCAGTTCCGCTTACTGTTCCACCAGTTCCAACTCCAGCAATAAAGATGTCCACTTCTCCATCTGTGTCTCTCCAAATCTCTGGTCCAGTAGTAGCTTTATGAATTGCCGGATTTGCCGGATTTTCAAACTGTGCTGGAATAAAGCTGTTAGGGATTTCTTCTGCCAGTTCCTTTGCTCTGGCAATTGCACCCTTCATTCCCTTTGCACCTTCTGTCAAAACGATTTTTGCACCATAGGCAGAAATAATATTTCTTCTTTCCACACTCATTGTTTCTGGCATGGTAAGGATTAACTCATAGCCCTTGGAAGCCGCAATAGCTGCAAGGCCAATTCCTGTATTTCCTGAGGTTGGCTCAATAATCACAGACTCCTTATTTAGCAATCCTTTTTCTTCTGCATCTTCAATCATTGCCTTTGCAATACGATCTTTGACACTTCCAGCTGGATTAAAGTACTCAAGCTTTACTAATACTCTTGCTTCTAATCCCAATTCCTTTTCAATATTTGTAACCTCTACTAAAGGGGTATTTCCAATTAAATCTAGTGTTCCTTTATAAATGTTTGACATAACCTCTGACTCCTTTTCGTTTTTCTTAATAAACCATATTTTTACCTGGAAGAAATTTCTGATTTAAAGAATGATTCCCCCTCCAATCACGCAGTTTTCTTCATCATAAAAAACTGCGGATTGTCCTGGGGACGCTGCCTTAACAGGCTCTTCAAATAGAATCTTTGCTCTTTTCTCATCCAGCATTACCACTTTGGCCTCCTGTCCACTATGGTGATAGCGCACTTTTACTTTTGCGGGTATTGCTTCGTCTTTTTTAAGCCCTTCAATACTTAAAAAATTTAAATTGTGACAAAGGATTTCTTTTTGATAAAGAGATTCTTCCTTACCAATTACTACCTCATTTTCTGTTGTATGTATTTCTTTTACATATGCTGGATAACCAAGAGCTAATCCAAGTCCTTTTCTTTGACCTACGGTGTAATAGATGATTCCTTTGTGCTTTCCTAATACCACTCCGTCTTCATCTACAAAATTTCCCTCTCCTTGAAATCTCTCTCCTGCATGTTCTAAAACAAATTCTGCATATTGTCCCTTAGGGACAAAACAAATATCCTCAGAATCCTTTTTTTCTGCCACCGGAAGTTCTGCTTCCTTTGCAATTTTTCTCACTTCATCCTTACTGATTTTCCCAAGAGGCATAAGCGTATTTTTTATCTGCTCTTGAGATAATCGATAGAGCATATACGTCTGATCTTTATTGATATGTGACGCCTGCTTTACGCTGTATCTTCCATTTTCCTTTTGCACCACGGATGCATAATGGCCAGTAGCGATGTAATCAGCCTTCATGATATTTTTGTAATAAAACAATTTTTCCCACTTGATACATCGATTACAAAGAACACATGGATTTGGTGTAACCCCATTTAAGTAATCATCTATAAAAGGATTTATAATCTGTGATTCAAAATCTGATATGGCATTTTGAATATAATACTTCATCCCTATTTTCCAGGCTGCCTTTCGCACATCATCGATTTCACAACACTCACTGGAAGATAAAATCGTACGAAGTGTTACACCTACTACCTCATGCCCCTCTTGTTTTAAAAGATATGCACATACAGCGCTATCGACGCCGCCTGACATACCAACAATAATCTTTGCCATAAATTTACATCCGTTTCTTTTTATTAAACAGCTGCAAATCCTCTTTCCAAATCAGAAATAATATCATCAATGTGTTCCGTACCTATAGAAAGACGAATGGTATTTGGCTTTATTCCCTGATCTAATAATTCTTCCTCTGAAAGTTGAGAATGGGTAGTAGATGCGGGATGAATCACCAAAGATTTCACATCTGCAACATTTGCAAGTAAGGAAAAAATCTTAAGTTCATCTATAAACTTCCATGCCTCCTCTTTTCCACCTTTAATTTCGAAGGTGAAAATAGATGCTCCTCCATTTGGGAAATATCTTTCGTATAACTTATGATCCGGATGATCTTTTAATGATGGATGATTTACCTTTTCCACCTTTGGATGATTTTCCAAAAACTCCACTACCTTCTTTGTGTTTTCCGCATGCCGATCTAAGCGAAGGGATAAGGTTTCCACACCCTGTAATAATAAGAAGGCATTAAAAGGTGAAATCGTTGCTCCTGTATCACGTAATAAAATTGCTCGAATATATGTAACAAAGGCTGCTTCACCTACTGCATCATAGAACGAAATACCATGATAGCTTGGATTTGCTTCTGCAATATTTTTGTATTTTCCACTTTCCTTCCAGTTGAACTTTCCTGATTCAACAATCACACCACCTAAGGTAGTTCCATGTCCACCAATAAACTTTGTTGCTGAGTGCACCACAATATCTGCACCATGTTCAATTGGTCGAATAAGGTATGGTGTTCCAAAGGTGTTGTCCACAACAACTGGAATTCCATGCTTGTGAGCAATTTCAGAAATCGCGTCAATATCTGGAATATCACTATTGGGATTTCCCAATGTTTCTAAATAAATTGCTCTTGTATCTTCTTCAATGGCATTTTCTACTTCTTCTAAATTGTGTGCATCCACAAACGTAGTTGTAATACCATACTGAGGAAGTGTATGTCCTAAAAGATTAAAACTTCCTCCATAAATTGTTTTCTGTGCTACTACGTGACCTCCATTTGCAGCAAGAGCTTCAATAGTATATGTAATTGCTGCCGATCCAGACGCTAATGCTAAGGCTGCGCTTCCACCTTCTAAAGCTGCAATTCGTTTTTCCAAAACATCCTGTGTGGTGTTCGTAAGTCTTCCATAAATATTTCCTGCGTCTGCCAAACCAAAACGATCCGCCGCATGCTGACTGTTATGGAACACATAAGAAGTTGTTTGATAAATCGGTACTGCTCTAGAGTCGGTTGCTGGATCTGCCTCCTCTTGTCCTACATGTAGCTGTAATGTCTCAAATTTGTAATCACCCATGATAATGTCTCCTTTCCTTTTGTCTATAGCAATAACCTATCACTTTAGTAGGTTTTTGAAAAATCCCGGAAATTTATCATGGGTGATAACTATAACTTATCGCTATATAGATTCTTATGCTTTCTGCTTTTTCTCGTAGTCATCCAAAGCCGCTTCAATGGCTTCTTCTGCTAAAACAGAACAGTGCATCTTATAATCAGGAAGTCCGTCAAGGGCCTCTGCTACGGCTTTATTTGTAAGTTCCCTCGCCTTTTCTACCGGCTGCCCTTTGATTAATTCTGTAGCCATAGAACTAGATGCTATCGCACTACCACATCCAAAGGTTTCAAATTTTACATCTTCTACTACATCATTTTCTATTTTTAGATACATCTTCATGATGTCTCCACATTTTAAATTTCCAACTTCTCCCACACCATTAGCATCCTCAATAACACCTACATTTCTTGGATTGCGAAAGTGGTCCATTACTTTTTCACTATATAAAGCCATCTTATTTCCTCCTTATTTATAATACAAATTCTCTTTTACCATTTACCAAATCTCTCCAAACAGGAGAAAATCCACGTAAGTATTCCACAACTTCTGATACATTCTTTACTATATAGTCAATTTCTTCTTCTGATACCGTTTCGTCTATTGTGAGACGAAGAGATCCATGGGCTACATCGTGTACTCTTCCGATTGCAAGAAGTACATGACTTGGATCTAGTGACCCCGAAGTACAGGCACTACCGGAAGAAGCTAAAATTCCCCTGTCATCTAAAAGTAAAAGTAAGGATTCTCCTTCAATTCCTTCAAAGCAGAAATTTACATTTCCCGGAAGACGGTTTTTCGCATCTCCATTTAAAGCACTATGAGGAATCGAGCTTAGTCCTTCGATTAACTTATCTCTCATTTTTGAAACATAAGTAGCATTCTTTTCAAGAGTATCCTTTTTTTCACGAAGAGCCGCAGCCATAGCCGCAATTGCAGGAACATTTTCTGTACCAGCACGTTTTCCCTTTTCCTGAGCACCACCTTCAATCAGATTAGAAAGATTGATTCCCTTTCTTGCATATAAAAATCCAACGCCCTTTGGTCCATTAAATTTGTGACCGGAAGCAGAAAGCATATCAATATTGTCTCTTTCCACATCAATATCAATGTGACCTATGGCCTGAACAGCATCTGTGTGGAAGAGCACATTTTTCTTTTTACAGACCTCACCAATTTCCTTGATTGGCTGAATGGTTCCGATTTCATTATTTGCATACATAATGGTAACAAGGCAGGTGTCTTCCCGAATGGCGTCTTCCACTTGCGCCGGATCAATAATTCCATTCTCATGAACATCTAAAAGGGTTACTTCAAAACCTTCCTCCTTTAATCTGTTTAACGTATGAAGAATGGCATGATGTTCAAAGGCATCTGATACAATATGCATCTTTCCCTTTCTTGCACCAATGCGGGCAGCTGTTAACAGCGCCTGATTGTCAGACTCACTTCCACCTGATGTGAATAAAATCTCTCTGGCATCTGCACCGATGACGCCGGCAATTTCTTCTCTGGCCTTTTCTAAAACCTCTCTAGACTCCTGTCCTTTCGTATATAAACTAGAAGGGTTTCCCCAGATTTCCTTCATTAAATTTGTCATTGTGTTAAATGCAACTTCACTCATTTGAGTCGTTGCAGCATTATCTGCATAAATCATAGTATATCTCCTTTCAAATTCTAGGCGAATTATATTCCTATTTGCCTACTATGTCAATAGGTGTTAAAATAACGTAAAATCAATTGACATATTTACCTACTGTGTAATATGGTAAATACTTGAAAGGAGAATGTTATGATTACAACGAGAGGCCGTTACGCGATTCGCGTATTATT
>JAILMB010000227.1 GCA_024692825.1 Lachnospiraceae bacterium
AAATTTGGTAAAAAAGAAATTGCAGCCTTTGGTGCAATTGTAGCAGCAGTAACATTATTTATTATCTTTGTAATTCATACACATAACCCATTGGTTTACTTCATTCTTAGTGCCATTGGATACATTGGACTTGGTACCTTCAACTTAGTTTGCTGGGCAATGATTATCGATGTAATTGATGATATTGAAGTAAAACAGAATTACCGTTCAGACGGTACTGTTTACGCTGTATATTCTTTTGCTAGAAAGCTTGGACAGGCTGGAGCTTCTGGTCTTACAGGACTTTTGCTTACTATGGCAGGATATACTGTAGAAACAGCTTTTGAAACAGATGTAGTAAATAAGATTTATAACTTAGCAACTTTAGTTCCTGCATTTGGAATGGTACTTTTAGCACTTTCATTGCTTTTCTTCTATCCATTGTCTAAGAAGAAAGTAAATGAAAACATTGAAACCTTAAAGGCTCGTAGAGCAAACAAATAAGAGTTTCGCAATAAGGAAAGATATAACATATAAAGATATGTAAATGAAAACTTCTCTTTTTTAATTACATACACGTTAAAATGGGCAAGTCCTTCGGGACTTGCTTATTTTTGTTGTGAATAGAATAATAGTTGAAAATTTACCTTCGCTTAACTTCTAAAGATTATAGTAAATAAGGATTAAAGAAATAGAGTTTAGTAATTGATAGATAAGAAGAAACGGATGGATAAAATGAAATTATTCCAAGAATTAAAAAAGAGAATCGGAAACTATTATAAAAATCAATCAAGAAACCTAAAGAAAAAAGAAAGAATTACAGCAGTGGTGTACGTAACACTTCGTGTCTTAACAATTTTTTGTGCTATTGCCATGTTTTTCATGGGTAATTATAACAATGCAGTGCTGTCGATTTTTACGTTGTTTTTGTTTACCATTCCAGATATTGCAAAAAAACAGCTTGGAATTCGCTTCCCTACAGTATTGGAGACGTCGGTATACTGCTTTATTTTTGCCGCAGAAGTACTTGGGGAAATCAATGATTTTTATATTATGATTCCAGGCTGGGATACAGTACTTCATACCATCAATGGATTTTTATGTGCCGCTATTGGCTTTTGCCTGGTAGATTTATTAAATAGAAATTCAAAGCATGTCAATTTATCGCCGTTGTTTGTAGCCATTACAGCCTGTTGTTTTTCTATGACGGTAGGTGTTTGCTGGGAATTTATTGAATACACAGGAGATTCTTTGTTTGCAGTGGACATGCAAAAGGATTATATGGTTCATGAGATAAAAAGTATTTTGATTAATCCAGACGGAAAGAATGAGCCGGTGATTATTCAAGGAATTGAAGGTATGACACTTCACCTGGACGATGGAACAGAATATGAAATTGAAGGTGGATATTTAGATATTGGAATCAATGATACCATGAAAGATCTTTGGGTAAATTTTGTGGGAGCCTTGGTTTTTAGTACCGTGGGCTACGTTTATATTAAGCATCGTGATAAGAACAGCTTTGCGGCAAATTTCATACCAATCGTAGAGCGAAGCGAAGACGAGGATGATATAATAAAAGAACCTCAAGAAACATAAAACAGTGTATCATTTTATAAGATTCTATTAGGTTAAATATTGAGATGAAAATAAAAAGAGAGTTATATATAGAAGAATTAAATCGACTGCTTGTGGATTCGAATATTAAGCAGATGGCCACCTTTGAACAGCATGAAGGAAATGATACCTTGCAACACGTAGTAAATGTTGCGTGGAATAGTTTTTATCTGGCAGAAAAGTTTCATATAAAAGTAGATTATGAGGCTCTGGCAAAGGGAGCAATCCTTCATGACTATTACCTCTATGATATTAAAGAAAGTGGTCTAAGCGATTACAGACATGGCGTAAGTCATCCAAGAACGGCACTTTTGAATGCAGAAAAAATTGTTCCTCTTTCAGAAAAAGAGAAAAACATTATTCTAAGTCACATGTGGCCCCTTACACTGTTTCATATGCCCAAAAGCAGGGAAGCGTGGCTTGTATGTCTGGCAGATAAGTACTGTGCTTTTAATGAAATGATTCTACACAGGATGAACCTGATACAGACTTAATAATAAGTGTTAGAAACAATGGATTTGAAAGGAAATTCCTGATTTAATATATGGATCTTAAAACATTATTTGAAACGCTGAAAATGAAAAATCTGATTTGTTGGGGAAGTGGGAAACACTTTCGAAACATCACCTATCCTTTTTTATGTGACAGTGGGTTAATTGAGAATTTAAAAGGATTTGTGGATATTCCCGGAACATCTTTCGTTGAGTTAGATGGCAAATGTTATGACTTAATAAAAAAGGATGCTCTCGGTGATTTTGTGGATGAAGATACAATTCTTTTAGTGGCGGTTACGGGTTATCAGGAAGTTTTATCCCAGATATCTTCGGATAAAAAGCTGTCCCATGTAAGAGCAATCCCTTCTATTTATATAGAAGCATTGTACGAGGATATGTTATTGCTTTCGGCAAAGAAATCACCGAAGAACTTTCGGAAAAATAAAGAACAAGCGATTCCAAAGGTGATTCATACTTTTTGGTTTTCAGGAGAATCTTTGCCGGAGGAATATAAGAAGTGTCTTTTGTCCTGGGAAAAATATGCACCTGATTTTGAGATTAAAATATGGACGCTTGAAACTTATCATGCAAAAAACTGCAAATTTTTTGACCAGGCCATAGAAGCGAAAAACTGGGCTTTTGCATCAGATTATGCAAGAGCAGACGTCTTGTATCGCTATGGTGGAGTATATATGGATTTAGATGTGGAGATGCTTCGACCAATTGATGAGCTTTTATATAATGATGCTTATATGAGTTTTGAGTCATTAAACAGAATTGAGTGTGGATCTGGAATGGGAGCAAAGAAGGGCAATCAGATTCTTCGGGAGATTTGTGAAAGCTATGAGAATCGGCCTTACTTAAAGGAAGATGGAAGCTGGGATAATTCTACCTGTCCGGTGCGATATACCAATGTGATTGAAAAGCATGGCTTGAAAAAGAATGGTGGATTTCAGATGGTGGAGGATATTACCATTTATCCCTTTGAAGTTTTGACAGGAAAGAGTTTTGATACAGGAATTATTTATCGGACTCCTTATAGTTTTACAACCCATCACCATCAGGGAAACTGGGTGCCGGATAGCGCTTTTTATGCCATGGATAACCGATATAGAGAGATTCAGGATTTTTTAAATAAGTGGCAGATGTCTTGACAGGTCTGATTGCGCACAATATAATAGTGCAAAAGTGAGCGCGAAGGGCTTTGGAGGTGTCAAGATGAGTGAATTATTAGAGTTAATAAAATCAAGAAAAAGTGTACGTACTTTTGATGGAAATCAGATAAGCGATAAGGATAGAAGTAGCATTGAAGAATATATGAAGGATGTGCCAAATCCCTTTGGTATTCCGGTTGAGTTTGTGCTTCTTGACGCAGAAGAACACAATTTATCAAGTCCGGTTTTAGCTGGAGAAAAACTATATATAGCTGGTAAGGTGGAGAAAAAACCTTACGCAGATATTGCCTTTGGGTATTCATTCGAGAAGGTGTTATTACACGCATGGTCTTTAGGCGTTGGTTCAGTGTGGATTGGCGGAACAATGAAGAGAGAATTATTCGAAGCTGCTGCAGGTATTTCTGAAGGAGAGATTATGCCTTGTATCAGTCCGCTTGGTTATCCTGCAAAGAAGAGATCTATCAAGGAAAGCATGATGAGAAAAGGAATTGGTGCCGACTCAAGATTTGATAGTGACAAGTTGTTTTTCGAAAATACATGGGGAAATCCACTTTCAATCAATGAAGAACTGAAAGATGTATTTGAAATGGTAAGATGGGCTCCTTCCGCTGTAAATAAACAGCCATGGAGAGTTATTTTAAAAGATGGTATCTATCATTTGTTTGAGAAGAAGGACAAGGGATATGATAATCCAAATACAGGAGACTTACAAAAGACGGATGTAGGAATCGCCTTATGTCATTTGGTTATGGGATTTGAAAGT
>JAILMB010000240.1 GCA_024692825.1 Lachnospiraceae bacterium
CAGTAGGCAAAGGAATCTGCCTATCTCCCGGTTTTTTAAATGATCACAGTGACCAATACGCATGGATTCCCTACGACTGCAAGGATACGTTTTCCTGCGTGTTGTGCTCACATAAGGCAGACCAAAGAGAAAGCGTACAAAATTTTATCGCCACTTTACAAAAGATCTATAGCGATGCCGTAGCCTTTCCTCTTTAAAAAAATTTAGGACTCGTTTACCAGTTTTCCGGTCATGTGCTCCGGAACAAATCTTTAGCGAAGAACCCTTGGGGACTGTTCTTTTGGCCTCACTTTTCTCAAATAACGTGACTTTTTCTAACTAATTATAAAGACAAAAGAACCGTCCCTTAAAATGCACATCCACTGGCTGCACGAGCACGATGTCTGAAGATGAATTCCCAAATTCATATATTTCCATTTATATATCCTTTCCCATAAGAATCACTTGTTTTTCTTCCTTAAAACCATATTCTTCATAGAATTCTGATAAGAAGGTATTTCCTGCTGTAATTAGATTTACTCCCACCATGCCTTGTTTCTTTATATCACTAAGCAACCTATCCATTAACTGTTTTGCAATCCCCCTATGTTGAAATTCTGGGTCTACTGCAAGGTCATTTATCTCAAATGTTCTTCCATAATGAAACAGCATGGTGGGAGTAAATCTAATTACAGCAGGAAATACGTTTTTATCAGATTTTTACGAAAAGTATGGTTTTAAGGAAGAAAAACAAGTGATTCTTATGGGAAAGGATTTATCGTATGGGGACGGTTCTTTTGTCTTCTGATGATTGATGTTAATTGAGGTAAATGAAGATAAAAGAACCGTCCCTAAGTACCCAGGGAAATTTTTCTCGCATAAATCTCTAAAGTGTGTCAAACTATCGTATGGGAACTATCGTATGGGGACGGTTCTTCTGTCTTCTGATGATTGATGCTAATTGAGGTAAATGAAGACAAAAGAACCGTCCCTAAATACTAAGGATAGGAGAATGCACAGTGATCGTATATTCAGGCACAAAGAGTGACTTTCTTGTTTCTGTGGAAGCGGATTCCATTGCGACAGAAATTGAAGAAAATATTTATAAAAAGATGCATCGTTGTACGGCGCAAAATGAATTTCGCTCTTGGGAAAACTCATTAGAGTATATGTATAAGGTGTTGAATGATCATACGATTCCTGAAAATTCTGGTGTGGCAATTGAGTATAATATCCCACAGACTTCAAAGCGGGTGGATTTTATTATTTCCGGCTATAATGAACAACATGATCCAAATGTTGTCATTATTGAACTAAAGCAGTGGGATAAAGTGAATGTTGTGGAGGGACAGGATGCGTTGGTGGAGACTTACACAGGAAATGCTCTTCGAAAAGTTGTCCATCCATCTTACCAGGCATGGTCATATGCAGCCATGATTTATGATTACAATCAGAATGTTCAACAGGGAAATATTCGTCTTCATCCATGTGCCTATATGCATAACTATCGAAAAGACAATCCTGAAAAATTAGAAGGTGCTCAGTACAGGGAATATGTGGAGGATGCACCTTTATTTGCTCGAGGAGAAGTGGCAAAGCTTCGGGATTTTATTAAGGCTTCCGTAAAAATCGGCGACGATAAACAGCTTTTATATGATATTGATAATGGAAAAATTAAGCCATCAAAAAGTCTGCAGGATTCCATCAAAAGTATGATTGAAGGTAATCAGGAATTTATCATGCTAGATGACCAAAAGGTAGTGTATGAGGAGATTTTAAGGACAGCAATTCAGTGCATGAGTGATCAAAAAAAGCGCACTGTTATTGTAAAGGGTGGTCCTGGTACGGGAAAGACTGTGGTTGCTATTAATCTTCTTGCGAAACTGACAAATGAGGGATATTTTGTCCAATATACATCTAAAAACAGCGCTCCTCGTAATGTATATGCAAAGAAGTTAACCGGACATAAGAAAAGTTCTATTAATAATATGTTTAAAGGATCTGGCTCCTATGTTGAGGCGGAAAAGAATATTGTGGACGTTTTAATATGTGACGAAGCGCATCGTCTGAATGATAAGTCGGGAATGTTTCATAATCTTGGTGAGAATCAGATTAAGGAAATTATTGATGCAAGTCTTTGTAGTGTATTTTTTATAGATGAGAGTCAACGTGTGACCTTAAATGATATTGGAACAGTGGATGAGATTAAAAGTTGGGCAGAGAAAGAAGACTCTGAAATTTCAGAAATGGAATTAGTATCGCAGTTTCGCTGTAACGGGTCCGATGGATATTTGGCATGGTTAGATGAAGTGCTAGAAATTCGTGAAACAGCAAATTTTGATATGAAGGATATTGACTACGATATTCGTATCGTTGATTCTCCAAATGAAGTGAGAGAGTTAATTTTAGAACGAAATCGTGTGTCGAACCGTGCGCGTATTCTTGCCGGCTATTGTTGGCCATGGATAAAGGCAGGGCAAAATGACACCAATGTGCATGATATAAAGATTGGTAATTTTGAGATGAGCTGGAACCTCGGAAATACCTCTACATTTGCTATTGATGAGAGCTCTGTTAATGAAATCGGATGTATCCATACATCCCAAGGTTTGGAATTTGACTATGCGGGAGTCATTATTGGAGACGATATGCGATTTGAAAATGGTCATATCGTAACTGATTTTACGAAAAGAGCAAAGACAGATCAGTCTTTAAAGGGGATTAAAAAGTTATATAAAGAAAATCCTGAATATGCATTGAAAGAAGCGGATGAAATCATAAAAAATACATATCGTACCCTTATGACACGAGGCATGAAAGGGTGCTATGTGTATTGTACAGATAAAAACTTGGCAGAGTATTTAAAAGAGTGTTTGAAGTAGGAATTTGGAAGGGTGTATGGAGGAGAATTATGAAACAAGAAACAATAGATAGAATTAGAAAATTTACAGAAGACCGGGATTGGG
>JAILMB010000263.1 GCA_024692825.1 Lachnospiraceae bacterium
CTAAAATGGAAGAAGAATAAAAAGGCCACGGGATATCAAATAAAATACGTGGTGGGAAGCAAAACGAAAACCGTCAAAATTACAAAGAATAAGACTTTAAAGAAGACCATAAAAAAATTAAAGAAAAATAAGACCTACAAAGTTTATATCCGAAGTTATAAAAAGAATTCCTCCGGGACCTATTACTCTGCGTGGTCGTCTGTGAAGAAAGTGAAAATAAAAAAATAGTGAAAAGAAAAAACTTCTGGGTAATCGAAATTTATCGTTGACTTTTTCATATGGCTTTGGTATTATTTTATCGTTGTCGTAAAGATAACATCATAAGAAATGCGGAAGTGTCGGAACTGGCAGACGAGCAAGACTAAGGATCTTGTGGCTATTGCAGTCGTGTGGGTTCAAGTCCCATCTTCCGCATTAAGATTTTTTTGGAAAATCCCTTGAAAGTTAAGGCTTTCGGGGATTTTTCTTTTTTGATAAAAGTGGTTTACCTCGGTTTACCCGTTAAACAGCAACGGATATTCCATTTGCTTCATTGAAGGCGTCCCACATATCTCCAATCTCGTGGAGATATTCCTTGTCTCTGGAAAAGGTATAGTTTTCCAGATTCGTTTTTACAGAATGTCCTAAGATTCTGGCACGCTCTGCAGGGTTTAATCCCATAGGTATTAATACATAAGAATTAAGTGCGATTCTAAAGGCGTGATTGTTACTGAGACCAAGTCCAAGCTTTTCCACACACACTTTATATAGACTTTCATAATAAGCTACAGTTGTAGTCCACTCGCCATCTTCTTTTGCAAATACCCATTCAGAATGAATGCCTAAGGCTTCTTGTTTTTGTTTGAGCTCAGTAAGAATAAACTTTACATCCTTTGTCAAAGGAATGTATCGTCCATTTTTGCTGTCACCCTTCTCGTTTTTGGTAGTAGGATTGTAATAGTATTCCTTACCATCGGATGTCATACGATCATTCTGTTGGGAATGTATATGAATCATCTTGTCAGAAATATCATCCCACTTTAGAGAAGGTATTTCTCCCTGACGAACTCCGGTATGTGATGAAAATAGAATGGCATATCCATTAACATCGTATTTCAATGTGTTTACACGTTTCCATAGATATTTACGGATTCGTTCTACTTCATGTGGTTGAAAAGCTTTTTCCTCTGGTCTGGCATTAGTGTCCTTACAATTTTTAATAAAAGGAATATTGTCATCCGGAACAATGTTATGCTGAATGATTCCATGTTCGGAACTAGAAGCATAGCGATATGCCAGATTTAAAATACCTTTAAACTTGTAAAAACGTTTCTTGGTCAGATTCATTGTTTGAGTAATAACTTGCATATACTCCATAAGATTTGATTTCGTAAGATATCGAATGTCTTTAGCCCCAAATTCATCTGTGATAAATGCCTTATATGAACTATTATAATCACGTATTGTTTTCTCTTTTGGAGCTTCTGTACGAATCTTTTCATCCAGTGCTGCGTTGAATATTGTCTTGAAGGAATAATCGCTTAAAACAGTGCCACCATAGTAGTGGTTGTATAGTTTTTCGATTAAGCCCTCATAGGAATAACTACGCGGTGGAGTTTTTAATGTTTTTACTCTAGTCTGATAATAAGTCTTTTCTTTACCGTTTTTCATCAGAGTTCCGGTTTGGATTGCATTTTCGTGTATCTCCAAAACCTTTTGCTCTTTTAATTTAAACTCTTTCTTTGTCAATTCTTTTAAATAAGTAGCACCGACATCTGTAAGTTTACCTTCATGTTTTTCTTTTTGCAAGGAGGTAATCTGCATGTCGAGTTGCTGAATTTCATTTGCAAGCCGATCGCTTGCAAATTCCTTTGCATATAAGCTCATGCAAATCGCCTCCTTCCCTTAAATCAAATTCAGACCAACATATCTTTTACCCAATATTCACTTGTCAATGTACATTTTTTCCTTCAAATTACATTTGGTTCAGTTTGAGGTGGATTACTAAAATATCCATTCAATAAATATGTGGGACACTTTTTATCCAAATCTGCAGTTTTTAGAAAAATTTTTTCCTCAATATACATTTGGGTGGGTTGAGGAGCTATTACTAAACTTGGAAGAAAAATTCTTCGATTCATCTATTATTTGGAACGAGTTGGAACTGATTACTAAATCGGAGAGAAAAAAGTGTGGATTTCATTGTTTGAAAAAATGATGTATGAGATAATTTAAATAACGCTAGAGGCATATGCTCTTGGAGGGATAGCATATGAAAAAGGAGCGAGAATATATAATTAATAATGCCTACCTCATGAAGGAGTGGGATTGGAAGGAAAACAAAAAAAGAAATCTTGACTCTGCAAAACTTACTACAGGAAGTGGGAAAAAAACAAGCTGGCTTTGTCCGGTAGGCCATCATTGGGATGCATTAAATGGATATAAAGATATATTTGATAATCAGATGGAATTAGATATTTATATACCGTCCATCAAAACAGCAATAGAGTATGATAGTATTTTTTGGCATGATGAGGATTCTATTCCTCGAGAGCAAAAAAAGTATAGGATCTGCAAGGATAATGTAATCGAGTAATTCGAAAGTTCTTAATGAGCACGAACGAAAGTGATGTGCGAATAATATATTTTAGCCTCTCAAGGAATTTCCTTGGGAGGCTTTTTTTGAAAAATTTTGTAACGAATCACCTGTAAACACGTCTAACTTATAAATGGGAAAGGAGGTAAGGAATTCTTGGATATAGAAAAGCTCTATAAAACCTATTTTATGAAGGTTTATTCCTATGTTTTTAATATGGTAAAGAATCAGTCTGCTGCTGAAGAGATAACACAAAATGCTTTTGTAAAAGCGATGACTTCAAAAAATAAGTTTCAAAATAGATCATCGGAATATACATATCTTTGTGCGATTGCCAAAAATTTAAGTATTGATTATATTCGGGGGCAACAAAAGCAATGGGAATTATTGGAAGATGAAATCGTTTCCTACAATGATAGTGTGCTCGATGAAGTGATTCAAAAAAATACAACCCTGAATATTCACAGGATGCTTCATAATATGGAGGAACCTTATAAAGAGGTTTTTGAACTTCGTGTATTTGGTGAGTTGTCTTTTGCTGAAATTGCAACCATATTTCAAAAAACAGAAAGCTGGGCCAGAGTTACTTATCACCGGGCAAGACTTAAATTGAAAGAGAGGTTAGATGAACATGAGTGATTTTTTAGAGAATGATATATGTGATATTGTACAGGATATTCTTCCTTTATATCATGATGGCGTTTGCAGTGAAAAAAGCAGGATGCTGGTAGAGAAACATGTGAAAGCCTGTCCGAAATGCGGAGATTTGCTAAGAAAACTTGAAACTGCGGATGCTGATGAAGCAAAACTAATAGAAGAAAGGCAACATGTTCTGGCTCATCACGAAAAACAGGAAAAAACTCTGGCGATGAAAATCGGCATGATAATTGCCGCGTTACTTTTACTTCCGATTATTATTATGCTTTTAGTGACACTATCTGGTGGAACAGATTTTAGAAGTGATGTGGTATTGATTTCGTCTATGTTACTGGTGGCAGGATTGACAGTTGTTCCGCTTATAAGTAAACAGAACAGATTTGCAAAAATGATAATTGTTTCGACTTTGGCTTTGCTGCTGGTTATTTTTACCACACAGCAGTTGTTCTATCACGGAAGTATATTGGAATTTTTTGAAATTGCATTCTCGGTGGTATTTGGATTGTCGATTCCATTTTTCCCGGTTATCCTTTTCGATTCATCTTTGCCTGAAGGATTCCAAAATAAAAAGGGGCTGATTACAATGATTTGGGATACGGTATGTTTTTTCTTGATGATGTTTACTTTTGGAATTGCTTATCCCAAGGCGTTACATGATTTAATCGTTGCAGGAAGCTTTGGTATCAGTCTGGTCTGGCTCATCTTTTTGATAGTTCGATATTTGCCCAAGCATCCATTGATGAAAGCCGGAGGAGTTTTACTGGTTATAGATGCATGGTTTTGGCTTGGAATCAGGCAAAATTGGTTGACCTTTGAGGTTGGTTCTTATTCGGGGAAAATCTTAGTTGCTATTTATACAACATTGGCATTGTTTGGCATATTGCTTTTTATCATCGGATGTATCAGAAGTAAAATGTATCCCGATTATTTCAAGGACAAAGAATAAAAGAATAATATTCGTGCGATTCCACCGGAGTCACAAAAGACCCAGAGTACCTGCTTTGGGTCTTTTTTCTTTTTCAACAGTTGGAATTAATGGAAAATTCCAATGAACAAATAGAGTTAAATAGCTTTACAAGGGAGGAGGTTTTGCTGCGGCAAAATATGCACTTCAGGAAAGACCTTTGTCCGAATTATTGAAAAGGATGAATCCCAGAGCAGATGTTCATTTGACAAATTTCAAATGCGTGCTATACTTTGAGTAGGCAAAAAAAGCAATAATATGTCCGTATGGACAACCGAAAAGCCAGCGTCTCGTACACGCTGGCTTTTCTATTCCGTTTTTTGCAAGGTGGCTTAAACCTTAGGTTGGTTGCCATTACTCATCACTATCCAACCATTTGCATATGTAGTAGGCGACTACACTTGCCGCGACAGAGATGAAAAAAGCAATAATACTTTCCGTACGTCAACCCTCCCTTCCGTGCCGGTATAGGAGTGGCAACGAATTCATCATATCATATGTTC
>JAILMB010000281.1 GCA_024692825.1 Lachnospiraceae bacterium
AATCCTGCTTATCAGACAGCGATTCAGCAGAATATTTTCTTATCAGGAAGCAATGGAACTTCTGAAAAGTATTTCGTTGAGAAAAAACTTCCTCAGATGGTTGGCTGGTCAGCAACTGAGAAGGAAAAACAGTTCTACAAGAAATACTTTAGAGCAATGGTAACAGAGTTCTTTGATCTTGCAGCAGCAGATACATCAGGATTGGTGCAGTACAGAATTATGTTTGCACCGGGAACATACAAGATGTATTTCCCATTTAAGATTCCAAACAATGTATGCTTCTATGCAGTTGGATCTACCTTCGTACCAGATACTTCAAACTCAACAGGAAAGAAGATGGAGAACATGTTCTTTAATGCAACAGTTGGAAGTGGTGCAAATATCCAGATGATCGGTGGAACATGGGATGTTACCGGACAAAGCTATGCATCAGGATCTAAGGTTCAGACAGCATCTGTTGCAAAGTTCTGTGGTATTACCGGACTTGAGATGACAGGCGTTACCATTAAGTCAAACCGTTGGAGCCATATCATGGAAATTGCTGATACTCAGTTAGCAGTATTCAGCGGATGTACATTTACTGGAAACAACAAAGACAGTGATGACAATAGCTACTTAAACGTTCAGCCAAAGGAAGCACTTCAGTTAGACGTTGCTACCGTTTCAGCTATGGGCTCTATTGCAAAGGGACATGCAAACGGAAAAGGCTGCAGCTATGTTACAATTACAGGATGTAAGTTTACAAACTGTGGACGTGGTGTTGGTGCCCACGTTGGAAAGAAAACACAGTTTAGCGAGATTAGCATTATAAATAACACCTTTAAGAATTCCATCGGTGAAGCAATCTTCATTCAGGGATTAAAAGATTCTACCGTTGCAAACAATAAGATTTCTAAGGCAAGAAGAGCTGGTATGTTCATTTACTATTGCAAGAATATTAATGTAACAGGAAATACCGTAAAGAGCGTATCTTCTTACACTGGAAACCGTGGAGCAACATTTGATACTGATCACTACAGTGCTCAGGTTTGGAATTCAAAGAATATTTACATTAAGGGTAACAAGTTCAAAGCAAAACAGGGCGGAAAGACTGTTCGCGTTGCTGAGAGTAAGGGCGTTACCGCACAGAAATAAAATTTCATTTAGACTTTAAATTAAACAGGCATTGTGTCGAAGAAACATTGGAGAAAACGAAGACTATGGCAAAACAGAATTTAAAAATGAAACGAGTTATCATGTTCTGGTCAAAGGTCTTCATCCTCATTGTTCAAACAGTAATGTATGGATACCTTTGGTTCCATCATTATAAAGACATGATGCCTGTTCAATATTGGAGAAGAGGAAACTGGGCCATTGTTGGCTTGTATTTAATCATCCTCTACTTCTTCTCACGAACCTTTGGTTCTTTAAAAGTTGGATATTTAAAAACTTGGGATGTCATGTACTCTCAGATTTTTTCCATTATCTGCGTCAATGGAATTACCTATATTCAGTTGGCACTTATTAACGGTGATTGGAAGCTATTTGAGAACGCGGCTCCCATGTTTGCTTTATGTGGATTAGATTTAATCGTGGTCTTTGTATGGGCTGTTTTCATGCGTTGGGTGTATGCGATTTTGTATCCCCCTCATGAGATGGTGCTTGTGTACCAGGATATCAATCCAAAGAACCTGATTGCAAAGTTAAATACCAGACCTGACAAATATCAGGTAGTGGATATGGTTCATATTACAACCAATGCGGATGATATTTTAAGTCAGTTGGATGAACATGAATCTGTAATTATTGCAGATGTACCTAGTCACGAACGAAATCAGATTATTAAATACTGTTATTCAAAAAATATTCGTTGCTATGGTGTGCCAAAGATTAGCGATGTTATGATTCGCTATTCAGATGATATTGATTTGTTTGATACGCAGCTATTGCTGTTTCGAAATGGCGGTTTGTCTTATCGCCAGGAGCTTGCAAAGCGAGTAATGGATATTGCGGTATCCCTTCTTGGAATTATTGTTGCATCTCCGATTTTACTGGTGTCTGCCGTTGCCATAAAGTCTTATGACAAGGGACCGGTATTCTACACACAAAAGCGTCTTACAAAAGATGGACGTGAATTTGACATTTTAAAATTCAGAAGTATGATTGTGGAGTCAGAGGCAAAGGGCGCTCAGCTTGCAAAGGCAGATGACGATCGAATTACTCCTGTAGGACGTATTCTTCGCCGCAGTCACTTTGATGAATTACCTCAGCTTTTTAATATTCTAAAAGGGGATATGTCCGTTGTTGGACCTAGACCGGAACGAAAAGAAATCGCTGATAAATACGGAAAAGAAATCCCAGAGTTTTCCTTCCGCTTAAAGGTAAAAGCAGGCCTTACCGGCTATGCTCAGGTGTACGGACAGTACAATACAGAACCTCTCGATAAGTTAAAATTAGATCTTACCTATATCGAACATTACAGTTTGTGGTTAGACATTAAACTTATGGTGCTTACAGTCAAAATTTTATTTGCAAAAGAAAAAAGCGAAGGTGTGGATAATAAACAGACCACCGCTTTAAAAGAAAAATAAATGAATAATTATAGTTCGGGGTTAGTGTCAATCATTACACCCCTTTATAATGGGAAAAACTATATTGTATCCACCATGGAAAGCGTAATAGATCAGACCTATGAGAATTGGGAGATGATCATTGTGGACGATGGGTCCACAGATGGCTCGAAAGAACTGGTGGAAGAGTTCCTTTCAAACCGAAAGGAGTCTCGGATTAAACTCTTTGAAAATCCTTCAAATCTTGGTATTTCCGCTACGAGAAATAGTGGATTAGAAAAGGCCAAAGGCCAATACATTTGCTTTTTGGACAGTGATGATTTGTGGGATCAAAATAAAATAGAAAAAGAACTTTCTTTTTTACAGGAAGTAAGAAAGAAGGATACAAAGGCAGCCTTTGTTTA
>JAILMB010000297.1 GCA_024692825.1 Lachnospiraceae bacterium
TACAAAGAATATTTTATATACTGTAGCAAATTCTGATGCACCTACACTTTATACTGCAAAGATGACTACAGTGGAAAAACTGTTGATTGTACTTGGACTTATTTTTGCCGCATTATTTATCACCTATTATGTACGCAGATACCTTCGTATGAGAAAGTGGAAGATGGGCGAAAGAGTATAAATTGATATGTCCAAAATTTACTGAAGAAATCTGTAAGGATATTTTAAATCAAAAAAGATGACACCCGATTGGATGTCATCTTTTTTACTGCCTCGGCGCGACAGGATTTGAACCTGCGGCCCCTACGTCCCTAACGTAGTGCTCTACCAAACTGAGCCACGCGCCGATTGTAACTGCTAAAAGAACAGAACTACTAAAACTGTTCGAAAACAGCACTTGTTTATAATGCCTTACTTTATATAAATTTGCAAGGAAAATATTTTGATGATTTTTAGGGATAGAGGAACAAATACTACATTTTGTGGTGCATAAGATGTTTAAATATAATATAATGTAGTAGTTTAATGGGAGAAGTTTGACTTAAAGTCAGATTTATAAACAATTTGGAGGATTAAATATGCTTGAAAAAGTAAGGGAATATGTCAAGATTGCCTGCGATATTATTGAGTTTATTGTGGCGATTCTTACATTAATCGCTATAGTGGTAGTTGCCGTTCGTGCAATACCGGTTATTATGGAAGGATTTTCTACACCGGGTACAGAGTCTTTAATGACGTTTTTGCAGGAAATATTTGTGATTATTATTGCCATTGAGTTTATTAAAATGCTTTGTAAACCCAATGCAGCCAATGTCATTGAAGTATTAGTCTTTGTCGTATCAAGACATATGATTATTTCTGAAAGCACACCACTAGAGGATTTAATATCTATTATTGGGGTAGGAATTTTACTGTTTATGGATTTCTTTATTAAATATAAAGTCCGTGAAAAATATCAAGATGAAAATAAGGAGTTATAAACCATGTCAATTTTTGAATATATTAACAAGCATCTTGTAGATGATGATCATTTGCCAGATGATTTTACTTTGCCAAAGCTTGAGGAAAAAGGACTTCCCTGGGCAGATGGAGCAAAGGATGGTGTCTTTTTATATCACGTAGGGGAAAAGGACATTGAACCAGATGCCACTCTTCGTATTGGAGCCGCTTTGTCACAGCTTCGCCCCGGTGCAAATGAAGAAACTTATAAGACCATTGATCTTATGCTTTCCCGTTTGGGAGAAGAGTATGGAGCATTGGCTTTAATCGATACTTTTCAGACTTATATTCCTATGCATGCAGATGAATTAGATGCGGAGGCCATTTATGAATATTCCATTCATGCCATTACAGAGTCCGATGACAGAGAAGTGGTAAAGTTTGGAATTGAACTTCAGGAATTGTTCCAAGTTCAGGAAGAAGATGTAAAAAATCTGATTCGCCTTATGGCCTTATCGGATGAGTTTTCCCTATTTTGCTTTTATATTATGAAGGGATGGGAAAATGGAGATACCGAGATTTTAGAAGCCGGTCGACGGGTACATGGATGGGGTCGTATTCATGCAGTTCAGATGATTGAACCAAAGACGTCATTAATTAAGGCCTGGCTGTTAAAGGAAGCTGTGGAGAACAATGTGGATTACAACTATTCCGCATTTTTATGCTTTGATAAAAGCGGTGCCAGAGAAAAACTAAAACGTGAAATTACACAGGAAGAGTTTGATGGAATCGCCACCATTATTCAGTCCATTATGGCAGGTGGACCAAATGGAGGGATCGAGAATTTACCAAACTCTGAGGAAGTAATCAGAGATTTTGTAAAGCAGGCTTTGACAAAGGAATTAGATGTGGAAGACTACGAACTTATTTGGAGTATGGGCGTAGTTGTATCTGACAATGGAAGAGCTGTTGATATTTCAAAAAATATAGAGACCATTATTACAGACCCAAAATGCAAGGAAGTTATGAAAGCTGCGGGAAAAGAGTTATAATGATTTGAAACAGGAGAAACTAATATGAGTAAAGCAGATGAAATTTTTGTAAAAATGTGCCAGGACATCATTGATCATGGTACCAGCACAGAAGGTGAAAAGGTACGTCCAAAGTGGGAAGATGGATCTAGTGCATATACCATCAAACAGTTTGGGGTTGTAAATCGATATGATTTAAGAGAGGAATTTCCAGCAATTACC
>JAILMB010000304.1 GCA_024692825.1 Lachnospiraceae bacterium
ACTCCAATTCCTAGAGGAATCATAGTATAGGGCAAACTATTTACACTTCCATATTCAATTAACAGTCCCAAACAATAGAACATATGCCCAATGCCAAATCCTATAATTCCAAGAAGCATGTCACGTTTTTTATGTTCTTTATCAATATGTGATAATCCCAGGAAAAAATCTCCTAAGGCACCAAAATTTGCACCGAACAACAAACTTCTTCCGGCGGTGGTAGGATTGATGCACAATGCAACCATACTAATGGATGCAAAGCAGATGGCTGCCAACATTTTTAACGTAACGTCCTTTTTGGAATAGCCTTCTAAGCGCACCTTCATAAACCATGTTGCAAAGAATACTAACGCAATGGACAAACCGATTATAATCTTCATAATTTTCCCTTATCTTTTCTCCCAAAAACAGAATAGCCCTTGCTCCCCACTATTCCATTGCTCCCAATCTTATTGTACCATTCCTAACCACAGAATGAAATGTAAGATTTATATTAAAATTCACAACAAATTTGAATAAACTATTGCAAAACATTTAATTTTGTAATAATATATCAACCGTTGTTTATACATTGCATTTTTATTTAATGAGGTAAATGATGGATAAGGAAAGAATTTACAACGAAATCATGACTGATGCTATGACACTTTCACAGTTAGTTGCTACAAAGGCTGGTGACAATACTCCTGTCGTTAGTATTACTGATTTAGAATTAATCTTAAAAGAATACTTAAATAATTAATTTAAGAAAATGACCTCAGTATTTTCGGATACTGAGGTCTTTTATCATTTGTCTAATTCATGAATAAACAATCCACTTCGAAGCTTTGGTTCAAACCAGGTAGACTTCGGTGGCATCAATCGGCCTGCGTCTGCTACTGCAAACAATTCGCTGATTTGTGTAGGATACATTCCAAAGGCTACGACACAATCCGTCTCGCATCTCTTCCATAGTTCTTTATATCCTCGAATTCCACCGACAAAATCAATTCTTTGATCTGTCTTTGGATCCTTGATTCCAAGAATCGGTTCTAGAATTAAATTCTGCATCAGTGCAACATCTAACCCGTCTACCGGATCCGTTGATAACAATTCTTCTTTGAATCGATATAAAAACCAGGTGTTGTTTAAAAGCATAACAAATTCGCCCTTTTGCTTTGGACGAAGTGCTTCCTTTTCGATAACTTTTGTATCCTTAGAACCAATAATATCTTTCGATAAATCCTTGCTTTTAATTAAATCAGCAACTTTTTCCACTTCAGTTAAAAACTCAGAGGTCTCATACCCATTTAAATCCTTTACTACACGATTATAATCAAGGATTTTAAGTTCTTCCTCTGGGAATAGTACGGATAAGAAAAAGTTAAACTCTTCCTCTCCGGTATAATCAGGATGTTCTTTTCTACGCTTTAAGCCAACCTTTACTGCTGATGCAGCCCGGTGGTGACCATCTGCGATATAAATCTCATTACAGCCAGAAAAACTGTTTTCAATGGTGGAAATATCTTTTTCATCACGAATTACAAAGGCACGATGACGAACTCCATCTTCCGCTGTGAAATCATAAAGCGCTTCCCCCTTCATGGTACGAGTAACAACTTCATCAATATCACTTCTATTTCTATAAGCGAGAAAAATCGGTCCTGTCTGAGCATTGCAAGAGTCCACATGATGAATACGGTCTGCCTCTTTATCCGCTCTCGTATTCTCATGCTTTTTAATGACATTATTTTCATAGTCATCAATAGACGCACATGCTACTATTCCAGTCTGAGTTCGGCCCTCCATAGTAAGCTCATAAATATAGTAAACCGGCTTTTCTTCCTTTACAAAGTCGCCTCTTTCTACCATTTCCCAAAGTAAATCATGGGCTTTTTGATATACTCTTTCATCATAGGTATCTACATCATCAGAAAAGTTCGTCTCTGCACGATCAATACGTAAAAATGACAAAGGTTTATCTGATACCACTTCCTTTGCTTCTGCACGATTATAAACATCGTATGGAAGGGCTGCGATATCTTTTTCTTTTCCCTTTGCGGGACGAATCCCTAAAAATGGTTTTATTGTTGCCATATATTTCCCTTTTTATTTTACAACTCTTACACGAACAACTTCTTCAATGTTCTCAAGTGCCTTTACAGCTTCCTCAGTAATTGGTGCATCTAAATCCAAAAGCGCATATGCCCAATCACCCTTTGTCTTATTGTTCATGTCTGCAATGTTAATTCCAGCATCACCCATAATGGTGGTATATTTTGCAATAACACCCTTGGTATTCTTATGGAAGATTGCCACACGGCCAGCGGTCTGGCAAACGCCAAGATCACAGTTTGGATAGTTCACAGAATTCTTAATGTTACCATTTTCCATATAATCCATAACCTGCTGAACTGCCATAACTGCACAGTTATCTTCTGCTTCCTCTGTAGAAGCTCCAAGGTGAGGAAG
>JAILMB010000003.1 GCA_024692825.1 Lachnospiraceae bacterium
GCAAGACCTGCCACATCTACACCAAGGTCTGTTAATACAGACACGTAACTTGGATTTACGCGGAAGGTATATTGCTTATCTGCTGCCTGAGTACCTCTGGTACTGAAGCAAAACTCATTGTTTACCTCTAGAATATCTGCCTCCGTCAATTCTTTTCGAAGTTCCTCTGTTACGAGGCCATCGATACCATAAGCATCATAGTTTCTTTGAGCATAGGTAGAGATTTCTACGTCACCGGTAAATACCACAGTTGTCTCTTCGTTTTCGGTCGTCGTGGCATTTGCTGTATCTGAAACATCCCCATTTTCATTTGTTGCAATCTCATTTGTCCCATCTGTTTTTGATTCTTCACTTGTGGCAATTTCACTAGAAGTATCTTCATCAGATGATGTCATACTCTCATAAATGGCTTTTATTTTTTCATCTCCGTGGAAGTATATTCCCCCTGCCACTAAGACAGCCAGGACTAGAATCACCACTGTCCATATTATGGCCGTTTTTCGCTTTCTTGTTTTTCGATAGTCTTTATGATTGTTCCTGATTTTTACTCTTTTTTCGTTTATTTCCATTTCTTCTTCTCCTCTTTTTCCTCAATAAGGAAATTCTAACATATATTTAAGATTAGTTTCACCCCCTTTTTCTTCCTCTATTTCATTGCTTTTAAAAGCCCACTGTGCTAGACTCATTTTCAAATTTAAAGAAAAGAGATGAGACAACTATGAAAAACTTGAAAAAACTAATCTTTGCGGCACTACTTGCAGCACTCACATTTGTAGCTACCTATATCATTAAGGTTCCTACTCCTACCATGGGATACATTCATCCCGGAGATGGCCTTGTGCTATTGTGTGGAATCTTTTTAGGACCTCTTTACGGAGGACTTGCAGCAGGCTTTGGCTCTATGCTGGCAGATCTTGTAAGCGGATACGCCACCTATGCACCGGCTACCTTTATTATCAAACTGCTGACTGCAGTAATTGCATCCTTTATTGCAAACGAACTCATTCACTTTTGGAAGAATGAAAAAAAGACCATAGCAGTCATCATTGGCTCTGCCGTAGGTGAACTGTTTATGGTCCTTGGTTACTTTGTATATGAGATTTTCTTACTTGGTATCTTAACAGGAGGACTTTCCGCTTCTGCCATTTCTTCCGGAATCGCTGCATCTGCAGCAGGCGTACCCTTTAATATGGTACAGGGAATCTTTGGCACCATTATTGCAGCCGTCCTCTATCCCATTTTGAATCCAGCTATTAAAAGAAGCCTTTATTCAAACTGATTGGTTTCTTCATTATAGACATAGTCAAGAGCTGAAAGTGCATCTTTTAGCTCTTTTTCATTTACATCTTCTGCCTGGCAAAAATCATCCAGACTAAAGTAATAATCTCTAAGCTTTGTATTTACTACAGAAAGTAGCATGGCTGGGTCTTTTGGTAAATTTGCATTCATATAAGTCACTCCTATCTAGTTTTCTTTGTAATATGCTTCTAACTTTTCACGACATCCAAGAAATACGGAAAGCATATTTGGATCAAACTGACTTCCCATTCCCTCTGTCATAATCTCAGCTGCTTTTTCAAAGCTCATTGCCTCTTTATAGCAACGCTTACTTACAAGGGCATCGTAAACATCTGCAATGGACATGATTCGTGCTTCTAGTGGAATCATCTCTCCTACCAGATTCTCAGGATATCCCTTTCCATCCCATCTTTCATGATGATAACGGGCAACATTGAAGGCAACATCTACGAAGTGTTTCTCTTCTACATCCTTTAAAATGATATTTACAAACTCGCCACTCTTTGCTGAATGAGTCTTCATAATCTCAAACTCTTCTTTTGTTAAGCGCGCTGGTTTGTTTAGGATATTATTCTCAATGGTGATTTTTCCTAAGTCGTGCATTGGGGCTGCCCGAACAATGTCTTCTGCCATTTGTTCATCTAAGCTGTAGACTCCCTGTTTTTCCATTTCGTCTACTATAATCTTAATAATATCACTGGTTCTCTTAACGTGACCACCGGTATTTGAGTCTCGGTTTTCAACCATATTTGCAAGACCAAGAACGACTCTCTCCTGAATACCTTTGATGTTTTCTGTCTTTTTCAAAACTTCTTCATTTAAAGTCTCGTTGTAGTCTTTCATGACCTTAAAGACTTTCTTCTCTTCTGTAACATCACGGATATCAAAAAGGTAGCCTTGCATCTTACCATCTTTTCGAATGGTAAACTCTGAGATTTCACATCGGCAGGCCATCTCATCAACGAAGAAGTCTTTTTTATTGGTACCATCTTTTTTGTAGGCAGCAGCCAGTTCATTGAGAATAGATGCCAGTTTTGTACCTTGCTTTAGTTTGGCATCTACAATCTGATTCTCTACTTCCGGAAGGAATTCATAAGCCTTTGTATTACAGCTTAAAAATCTTCCTTCCATATCAATTGCAATATAGCCTCTAGATCCATGGTACTTCTGCTGCTCGGAGATTAAGCAGGCAATATCATGGGTATGGGCATGATCATAGTTAAATGCGATCAATAAATCCGCCACTACATATAAAAGTGGTAAGGACGAAAAATCTACATCAAGGGTACTTTCTGCTCCGTACATAACAAGTCCAATAACCGTTACGCCAGCATATAAAAGAAGGGTTCGTCTGGAGTAGGTTCCTCTTCGAATCAATGCATAAATAAGAGTAACCACAATGGCACAAAGCACAACTGCCAAATAAATCCAGTGAACGATTTTTAATGGTCCACCTGTCATCTTTGTGGCAATTCCCTGACCTGTATCAACAAGTGTCATAGAAGTATAATACCAATCATTGTGAATACACTCCCAGAACATATAGGTATGGCCAAAGGTTATGATATACGCTAGAGTTTTAACCCAGGTCTTTATCTGTATTCGTAAAAACCGAAGCATGGAAAAAAGCATTACGATCAACATTACCGTGGAATCCAGATATATAATAGAAAAACATATCATGGCCCCTTCTGTAGTTGTAACCGTCGTCTTTAACCAATATCCTAAAATAACAATAGGAATCAGGACAACAATGGTCCAATAATTAATATCAATATTTTCGTAATTCTTGTGTGCCATATAGATTACAACAAATATGGCCACTGCCAAGAGTAATTTAAAGAATATTGTTGCCATTTAAACTTTAGATCTCCTTTTCAAAAAACTCATTCACTGCCTTTAGGATTTCTTCCTTTGGCTGAGTCTTTAACAAATATCCCTGAGGACTTAGTGCTAACACTTCTTTAACGGTGGTTGCATCACTTTTAGAAGTGAGAAAAATTACAGGAATATCATCTGTTGACACTTCACTATGAAGCATCTCTAAAAACTGAGCGCCTGTACACACCGGCATTTCATAGTCCAACAAAATCAAATCCGGTCTCTGGGACTCAATCACACGTAGCGCAGCCGAAGCTGATGGATAAATACTAACATTATAATCCATTCCAAACCACTGCTTTGCTGTTCGTAAAAACGTAGGGGAATCATCGATTACCATCACTTTTTTCTGTGACGCTTTTCGACGTTCAACCTCTAACAGCATTTCAATGCGCTCTGTTACTTCTCTCGCATTAATGGGACGTTCAAACTTTTCTAACACTAAAGTCTTTGACGTTACATTCATAACCTCTGTCAGTTCCTCTGGATTTCCTACCAAAACGATTCCGGTATTATGCCACATACAAATATCATAGAATGCAACTCTTTGCTCTGCGTGCTTTAGTAATACCTCCGCTTCTGCCACGGCAATGGGAGGAAGCTTTTCCGGTTTTAAAGAGGTACATTCACTGATCTCCATCTTCATGGAATTCACCCGTCCCTCTTCCAGAAAGTTCTTCACGCCAGAAAGGGCAAAGGAAAGTTCCCGTTCCATTAAAAATACTACTTTTGGGTCCTTATTTAACATTTAGCATCTCCTCACATAAGTTCGAACAATGATCCGAATCAAGTTTCACAACTGCTGCCTTTAGTTCTTCCATTTTGTCCTTTAAACCTTCACCTAAATCATAGCTGTCTAATTCCGCAACGATTTCATCGGCTCCGGTCACATCAAAGGCCTTCATGCTTGTATCTAACTGATGTAATAATGACTCTAACTTTTCTCGTGGTATTGCAGGTTTGTCCACCTTTGGCGAAATATGATCAAAATATGATTTTAAGCTCTTATGTAAATTCATCCAAAAATCAAAGAAGTACGGACTTAAGTCAAGGACTTCTTCTACATTCTTATCCCGTGCTGCAAACTCTAGCTGTGCTGCAGAACCATATACCATCAATGATCCGCAAAGGGAAGCAGATGTCTTCATGGCATGGACCTTTATGCGGTAGGAATTTAGGGTATCCTCGTTGGATGGGTCTTCCTTTAAAGCTTCATAGTAAGACTCCAACTCTTCCTTATCAGAAGGTGCCACTGTAATAAACTGCTTCATTACCTGAATCACTCCGTCCACGCTTCCCACATGTTCCAGGGCGTATGCACTATCAATTCCGTCGATTTCAGGAAGAGATGCACTAGACTTTTTCTTCTTTGCCTTTGCACTTTTCTTTACAAGAGACTCCGGAAGATTTGCAATAATCTTCTCCTCTAGCATATCTGCATTAATTGGCTTTGACAAAAAGTCATGGAAGCCTTCCTGAAGATACTCTTCTCTTGCTCCCTGGATTGCATTTGCTGTAAGAACAATGATGGTGGTGTCTTTATTTTTGCCCTTCTCCTGAGCCTTAATTTTTTGCATAGCTTCGATACCATCCATCTCAGGCATCATATGATCCATGAAAATAAGATCGTATTTGTGCTTTTTCGTAAGCTTTAGGGCTTCCGCACCACTTAAGGCTTTATCAATTTGAATCTTTGTGTCTTTTAGAAGATTCTCAAAGACATTTAGATTCATTCCATTGTCATCTACAACTAAAATATGGGCATCTTCTGCAGTGAAGCTTACCTGGTATTCGTCATCCTCACCAGAATCTGCTTCCTCCCAGTCGATTTCACCAATTGGTTCTTCACTAATGATTTCCTGCTCGATTTCAAAGTAGAAATCACTACCTCTACCATAGATACTAGCCACCTTTAATTCAGATCCCATAAGAGCAAGAAGACTGGTCACAAGATTCATGCCGATACCGGTGCCTTCCACGTTACGATTCTTTTGCTCATCAAATCTGGCAAATCGTTCGCTGAGCTTTTGCAAATCTTCTTTCTTTAATCCGTTTCCTGTATCTTTCACTGAAAACAGGAAGTGAACCTTTTTATTATCAAGGGCCTTTCCATATACGCCTAGTCGTACGCCCCCTTCGTCTGTATACTTGCTGGCATTGGTTAAAAGGTTAATGATAACCTGTTTTAATCTAACATCATCACCATAGAGTCGATCTGGAATGGTAGGTGTTACATCAATTTCAAAGGTAAGTCCCTTACTTTCAATCTTGGACTTTGTAATACTTTGAATATCATAAAGCATCTTCTGCAAAGAGTATTCTGCTGGAATAAGCTCCATCTTTCCTGCTTCCAACTTCGAGAAATCCAAAATACTGTTAATCAAAGACAACAGCATATTTCCTGCATTTCGAATATCTCTTGCATAAGCACGAATTTCTTCTTCAGAACTTTCTCGAAGAATCATGGTGTCAAGACCAAGCACTGTGTTAATAGGAGTCCGAATCTCATGAGACATATTTGCAAGGAAGGTAGATTTTGCTTTACTTTCAGACTCTGCTCTTTCTACCTGATCTAATAATTCCTCACGGTCTTTTTTCTCACCGTCAATCTGTTCAACGGTAAATAGTACTCTTTCAAGAGGTTCACCCACCTTTCGATCCATGGCAATAAAGCGGACACGATTCCAACCATAGTACTGACTGACATACTCGATAACCAGCGTATTGGTATCTTTCATACGATTCCCTAAGGTGGTCAAATCTCCAAAGGCCTGCATGGTTTCTAAATATTCCTCCATTGGGTCTATTTCAAAGAGCTTTTTCATCTGCTCTGTGGCAGTTAAATCCTTTGGTCGTTCTTTATCGTAATCTTCTCTTATATCTACGGGAGTAAGGGTATCATTTCGCAAATCAATAATATACATAAGAGAATACAGCTCCGTCATACAGGCAATACCAGACTTTTGAAGCTCCATCTCAAATTCTGCCTTGCGATAAATTTGAATGGTCACTATGTATAAGAGGAAAATAAAAATCCAGACAATAACTAAAACATTGATAAGGATAAATCCTATACCTTCCGTAAATTCTTTGTGGTAGTAGAACTGTAAATCATAGTCTGACAGATTTACACCGAATTTATAATAGAAAATACCTCCAATGACGATACTATCGCCACTATCAATTTGAGCCTCACTGAATTTTTCGTTTGGAATATAAACTATATAGTCTCCTTCAGAAAGAGGAATCAAAAGATCTGATGCATCCATAACATAGTCCACTTCCAATTCATCTTCTTTGTAGTTGGCAAGATTCAAAGTCTGAACGACCTCATCTTTGGTTCCAACGTGCTGATGAATCTCAACGGTACCATTCCAGAACTGATTGACATAACAGTCGTCATGGATATAAATATAGAGCAACCAGGAATCAACCGGATTTGAAGAATTGTTATATAGTGTTCCGTCATAGGTACTGCCATAGATACCTGTGTCCTGCTTTATCCAGGTAGATGTGGAATCTCCTCTGAAATGCAGGTCCATATAGGTATCTTCGTCTTTGGCATGTCCCTTGACAGAGTGTACTGTTTCGTTATATGCAGATATATATAACAATTGAAATACACATGATAAAATAATTCCGATTGCTAGAA
>JAILMB010000011.1 GCA_024692825.1 Lachnospiraceae bacterium
CGAAAAGAGAATTATTAATTAAAGGGAGGCTTATAGTATGAAATTTTTTGTATGTGAAGTATGTGGAAACTTTGTTGGTATGATTAAGGAGTCTGGTGCTCCAATGTCTTGTTGTGGACAGAACATGAAGGAACTTGTTCCCGGAACATCTGATGGAGCAGCTGAAAAGCATGTACCTGAATTTAAGGTTGAAGGAAATAAGGTAACTGTTATGGTTGGTTCTGTAGAACATCCAATGACAGATGCTCACTATATTGAGTGGATTGCATTAGAGACAAAGAAGGGTGCTCAGAGAAAGGTTCTTACTCCTACGGACAAACCTTGTGCAGAATTCTTATTAACAGACGATGATGCAGTTGTTGCAGTTTATGCTTATTGTAATCTTCATGGATTATGGAAGGCTGAATAATTCACAATTTAATTATGTCACCCGGTTTTATCTATTGATATTAGTAAAACCGGGTGTTTTTTTATTTAGAAGAAAAATAGCCTTAATTTTCACTTTATACCATCTGTTTCCACTAAATCGTGTGGCATAACTATTCAATTTAAAAAAAAGTGATAAAATATATATACTAGTTTATACGATTTATGGGGAAGTAGTTACGAAAGAAGGTTTTATATGCTAATTAAAGATGCGATGAGAGGATCTTCTGTATTAGTTGAAATTGAAATTCAGGGACAGCCAGTCTTAATTTCGACTCAGGTTATATTTGGTACCAGTGAAGGATTGTTGGTGAATCGAATATTTATTGGAGACGGCGATTTAATCTGGAGGAGACCTAGTACAGTCACAATTCAAAATAAAAGAGATGGGAAAACCTATATATTTGACGCTGCGTCTATAGAACCTTTTGAGACCCAGTACGGGTTTGTTCATCGAATTATTAGCAATGCAGAAGGATTACAGAAAGAGATGCGTGAGGCTGAACGAATGGAAGTCATTCGATTAGGATCGGTCTTTTCTCATGGCATAACATATAAAGCAATTGTCTATGATATCTCAGCTACAGGTATAGCAGTTATTTTAGATGGAAATGTTCATATAAAAATCGGAGATAACTGCAGCATCCGTTTTACTATGGGAGATTCTGCAGAGGTTCTTCATGCTTATGAAATCGATGCAAATGTCGTTCGATTTTTTGAAGTGAAGGGCCGTGTAGCCATGGGATGTACGGTAAAGTATATGCCACCGGGATTACTAGAGTCACTGAATCATAAGGAATCAGAAAAGATGCTAAAGGCTGCTATGGAAGCAGACAGTGATGACGTTGAATTGAATATCGATTTAAATATGGATCCAAACTCTATTAGGATTCCATAAGAACTCATTATATTCTTGCGTAAGAATGGCAGGATTGATATAATGAGCAATGGTTTTTAAAACAATTTTTTAAGGAGTTGTTATGGCAGATTTAAATTTAAAAAATTCAAAACTTCCAATTCCATTTATTGCAGGTGGCATATATTTGGCATTATTGGTGGTATTTTTCGTAGTAAGTTTTAAGGTTATGGGAATTCCCATTGCTGCAGTTGGTATTTTCATTGTTTTAGAGTGTGTACTTGCAGCACTTTTAGACAAGATTCCACTTTGGGTCCATGGACTTGTATTCATTGGACAGATTGTAGCAGGTGCATTCTTTGGTAAAGTAGCATTTATGCTTTTGATGGCTCTTGTGTATGCAGGTGCAATTTGCATGTTATTTTTATTTACAAGAGATTATGAATAAGATTAATTATCAAATAGAATTTGAAAAAATAGTAGACCGATTACAAAGGGATGGAAGTACACCATCCCTTTTGTTACATTCATGTTGTGCACCATGTTCTAGTTATTGTATTGAAACCCTTTCAGAGTATTTTCATGTTACGGTGTTTTATTACAATCCAAACATTTATCCCGATGAAGAGTATTTTCACAGAGTAAAAGAACAGGAAAACTTTATCAAACGTTTTGCGGCAAAACACCCGGTGAAATTTATCGAAGGGGATTTTGAAAAAGATCGCTTTTATGCAGAGGTGGCGAAGGGATTGGAACATGAGCCTGAACGGGGAAAGCGCTGCCTAAAGTGCTACGATTTGCGTTTGAGAGAAACTGCAAAGCGTGCCAAACTTGAAGGTATGGATTATTTTTGCACCACATTGAGTATTTCACCTATGAAGGATTCACAGGTGTTGAACCAAATCGGGGAAGAAATCGGAAAAGAAATCGGCATTCCATATTTGCCCAGTGATTTTAAAAAGAAGAACGGATATCTTCGTTCTTGTGAAATATCAAAGGAATATGATATGTATCGGCAGGATTACTGTGGATGCGTATTTTCTTTGAGGGAAAGAGAAGAAAACAGATAGGACAGGAAAGGAAAAAGATTATGGCACAGTTATGGGGCGGACGCTTCCAAAAGGAAACAGATAAGTTGGTGTATGCATTTAATGCATCCATTGGATTTGATCAGAAATTTTTTCATGAAGATGTAATGGGCAGCAGAGCCCATGTAAAAATGCTTTGCAAGCAGGGCATTGTTACAGAAGATGAAAAAAATGAGATTTTAAAAGGTTTAGATTCTATTGAAAAAGATGTAGAAGATGGAACGCTTTTAATTACAGAAGAATATGAAGATATTCATAGTTTTGTTGAAGCAAATTTGATTGATCGAATTGGAGATGCAGGAAAGAAACTTCATACCGGTCGAAGCAGAAACGATCAGGTGGCCCTTGATATGAGACTGTTTACAAGAAATCAGGTAAAGGAAACCGATGAACTGTTAAAGCATTTCTTAGAAACCATTGAAGCGGTTATGGAAGAAAATGTGGATACCTACATGCCTGGATTTACCCATTTACAAAAGGCTCAACCGGTTACTTTAGCTCACCACTTAGGGGCATATTTCGAAATGTTTAAAAGAGATCGTCTTCGTTTATATGATATTCATGAACGAATGAACTATTGTCCATTAGGAAGTGGTGCTTTGGCAGGAACAACCTATCCGCTTGATAGAGAGTTTACTGCAAAGGAGCTGGGATTTTATGGCCCTACCAATAACTCTATGGACGGAGTATCTGACAGAGATTATCTCATTGAGTTTTTAGCAGCTCTTTCTACTGTCATGATGCATTTATCCCGTTTTTCAGAAGAGGTGATTATTTGGAACTCTAACGAGTATGGCTTTGTAGAAATTGATGATGCATATTCGACAGGAAGTTCCATTATGCCTCAGAAGAAGAATCCGGATATTGCAGAATTGGTTCGTGGAAAAACGGGACGAGTATATGGAGCCCTTACTTCACTTTTGACTACAATGAAAGGAATTCCACTTGCCTATAATAAGGATATGCAAGAAGACAAGGAGTTGGCCTTTGATGCTATGGATACCGTAAAGGGCTGTATTGCTTTATTCGATGGTATGCTTGCAACCATGAAGTTTCATAAGGAAACTATGGCAGTATCTGCTATGAAGGGATTTACTAATGCAACGGATGCTGCAGATTATCTTGTAAACAATGGAGTACCATTTAGAGATGCGCACGGAATCATTGGTCGAATTGTGCTTTATTGCTTAGATAAAGGCATTACCATTGATGAGATGTCACTAGAAGAACTTCAGGAATTTGCACCGGAATTTAAAGAGGATATTTACGAGGCTATTTCTTTAGAGACCTGTGTAAATAAGCGTCTTACCATAGGAGCTCCAGGAGCAGATGTCATGAAGGATGTCTTTAAGAAAAACAGAGAGTACCTGGATAATAGCGGAATAGAAAACTAAACTATAGTCACTTTAACAAAGGATGATGGGATTGTCTTAGAAATCATATACAAATTGACAAAATGATTGAGGAAAGAGAATTTGTCCTTGAAATAAAAGATTTGTTGTTTTATTATAGTCTCTAGCGAAAACAACTGTCCGTCAGCGAAAGACAGAAGACGGGCCTGAGGAAGGAAGAAAAAAGATGAGTGAAAAATTAAAAGTTGGTATCTTAGGTGGAACCGGAATGGTTGGTCAGAGATTTATCTCTTTATTAGAAAACCATCCTTGGTTTGAGGTTACTACAATTGCTGCTTCTCCAAGAAGTGCAGGAAAGAAGTACAGCGAATGTGTAGAGGGACGTTGGAAAATGGACACCCCTATTCCTGAAGCCGTAAAAGATATTATTGTTAAGAATGTAAACGAAGTAGAGGCTGTTGCTTCTGAAGTTGATTTTGTATTCTCTGCTGTTGATATGACAAAGGATGAAATCAAAGCCATTGAAGAAGCATATGCAAAGACAGAGACTCCTGTAGTTTCTAATAACTCTGCTCATCGTTGGACACCAGATGTTCCTATGGTAGTACCTGAAATCAACCCAGAACATATGGAAGTTATTAAATATCAGAAGAAGCGTCTTGGAACTACAAGAGGTTTCATCGCAGTAAAACCTAACTGCTCAATTCAGTCTTATGCACCTGTATTAAATGCATGGAAAGAATTTGAACCATATGAGGTAATTGTATCTACTTATCAGGCTATTTCAGGAGCTGGTAAAACCTTTAAGGATTGGCCGGAAATGGAAGGAAACATCATTCCTTACATCGGTGGTGAAGAAGAAAAATCTGAAAAAGAACCACTTCGTATTTGGGGTCACGTAGATGATGCTAAGGGCGAAATTGTTCCTGCAGATGACATCAAGATTACATCACAGTGCATTCGTGTTCCTATTTTAAATGGTCATACAGCAACTGTATTTGTTAAATTCAAGAAGAACCCTACAAAGGATGAATTAGTAAAGGCTATGACTTCTTATAAGGGAGCACCTCAGGAATTAGATCTTCCTTCTGCTCCAAAGCAGTTCATTCAGTACTTAGAAGAAGACAATCGTCCTCAGGTTCAGTTAGATGTAAACTTTGAACATGGCATGGGCGTATCTGTTGGACGTTTAAGAGAAGATTCCATCTATGACTGGAAGTTCGTAGGACTTTCACATAACACCGTTCGTGGTGCAGCAGGTGGAGCAGTACTTTGTGCTGAGTTATTAAAAGCTCAGGGTTACATTACGAAGAAATAAGTATATCTACATTTTTAGAATATCAGTTTATTTTGAAATCTTATAAATAAGTTAATCTTGAAATTTTAGAATCTTATTTTATTTAGAAATCTTAGGAAAATGGAACTATATAAAAAATACCATCGACAATTCGTCGATGGTATTTTTGCATTCTATTAAAGATTTAATTCTTATTCTATGTTTATAAAACCTATGACTTAGATGGTACCAATGGTGGTGTAGTATCTACCAGAGGGATTGCTATCACGTTTTGCCTTTGGAATACCATAGTATTCCCAATCGCTAGAAGCGTAGTGAGAAAGGTAGGAGGTTAAATCTCCGGTTAACTGATAGTTGGTGTCATAAATAAAGTTTTGATCATTTCGAAGGGTGTATTCAAAGTAGTAAGCATCTACCTGACCATCGCCACTGATATCACCATATTTAGAATCCAAGTCATCCCAGGTAACATCCATGTTGTACCATTT
>JAILMB010000039.1 GCA_024692825.1 Lachnospiraceae bacterium
TAAGAAGATGAAGTGAGATGAAATGTATTTAAGAAGTAATGGATACGTTTATATATTGTCTTGATTATGAATTCGCAGTTTATACATCAGGTAATCAATATGGATTAAGAATATTATGTGATTCGTATCATTAATTATAAATGAGAACTTTAATGATTCCCTGGATAAATATAATGACAATTATAATAATAATTCTTCACAAAAATCCTTTCTAAATATAGTAAATATTTGTATTGTACAAGATATGGAATACTTTATAAATGTTTCATGTGAAACATTTATAATGAAATGGAAAGATAAAACACCATATTTAGTGGTTGATAAATTCATCAATAAATAAATCTAGAAAAGATAAAAAATGTTTCACGTGAAACAAATAGGAATCAATTATAATCTAAATCTATATCTTGTGTTTCTATAACATATCAAAGAAAAAAGCTCCGTGGAATTAAAAAATGGGAAGTGTTATAATAATTTCTGCTTGATAAGATACGAAATAAAGGAGAAACTATGGGAAGAATTATAGCAATTGCAAATCAAAAAGGCGGCGTTGGTAAAACTACAACAGCTATTAATCTTTCAGCATGTTTAGCTGAACAGGGAAAAAAAGTATTGGTAATAGATCTAGATCCTCAGGGAAATACAACCAGTGGATTCGGATTAGATAAGGATGAATTAACAAATACCGTATATGAACTCATGTTAAATGAATGCACAATCAGAGAAAGTATGTATGGTGTTGAGAATATTGAAGGATTGAAAATCATTCCTTCTGATGTAAACTTAGCTGGTGCGGAAATCGAATTATTAGGAATTAATGAAAAGGAATATATTCTAAAGAATGAAGTAGATTATATTAAAGATGATTATGATTATGTAATTATTGATTGTCCTCCTTCACTTAATATGTTGACGATTAATGCCATGACAACAGCAGATAGTGTATTAGTTCCAATTCAGTGTGAGTACTACGCTTTGGAAGGTATTAGTCAGTTGATTCATACTATTGATCTTGTTCAGGAACGTTTGAACAGTAAATTAAAAATCGATGGTGTGGTATTTACAATGTATGACTCAAGAACAAATCTATCTTCTGATGTTGTTGATACAGTAAAGGATAATTTGAACGCATATGTTTATCAAACAATTATTCCAAGAAATGTGCGTTTAGCAGAAGCTCCTTCACATGGATTACCAATTAATGTATATGATGGAAAGTCTGCCGGAGCAGAAAGCTATAGAAATCTTGCAAAAGAAGTAATCTCTAGATAAGGAAGGAAAACTATATGGCAACAACTAAGAAAAAGGGTGGACTTGGAAAAGGATTAGATTCCCTTATTATTGATAAAAATGCCGGAACAAAAAAATCTGGAAATTCATCAGAGACTAGCGCATCTGAAGGATGGGTGAATCTTGATATAAATAAAGTAGAACCAAATCGTGAGCAGCCACGTAAACAGTTTGATGAAGATAAATTATTAGAACTATCAGAGTCTATTAAGAAGCATGGAATTATTGAACCGATTGTTGTTGTAAAGCGAGATGATTATTATCAGATTATCGCCGGTGAAAGAAGATGGCGTGCTTCAAAGATGGCAGAACTAAAAGAAGTTCCTGTCCGAATTATGGATTTAACAGAAGAACAGATTGTTCAGATTTCTTTGATTGAAAATATCCAAAGAGAGGATTTAAATCCAATCGAGGAAGCTTTAGCTTATAAGAGATTAATAGATGAGTTTAATTATAAACAGGATGAAGTTGCTGAAATCGTTTCAAAGAGTCGAACTGTAATTACCAACTCTATGCGTTTATTAAAACTAGATGAGAAAGTTCAGCAAATGGTAATCGATGGTACTTTATCATCAGGTCATGCAAGAACTATCCTTTCCCTTAACGATACAGATAAGCAGTATGCTTTAGCTGAGCGAGTAATGGATGAAGGATTAACTGTTCGAGATCTTGAAAAAGAAATCAAACGATTAAACGATGGTGAACCTGAGAAGAAGCCAAAGGAAAATATTGATCCAAAGCTTTTAGCTATTTATGGGGAATTAGAAGAAAAGCTAAAACAAATTTTAGGTACAAAAGTTTCAATTAATCCTAAGGATAACAATAAAGGAAAGATTGAAATTGAGTATTATTCTCAAGATGAATTAGACGTCATTACAGATAAGCTGATGGACTAAAAGAAATATGGAATAATAGATATAGAACATATGTTTGGAGTTAAAAATGATAGAGCAGTATTTAGGAATTAGTACAGATTACATTGTAATCGGTTTGGCAGCATTGGTTATAATTTTAATTATTTTAATGATTGTCAATGTAGTTCAGATGAGTAAGTTAAAGAAAAGATATGCTATCTTTATGAAGGGTAAGACAGCAAAGTCTTTAGAGGATACTTTAATTTATCGTTTGGAACAAATCGATGACTTAATTAAGAACAATGCATCAAATGAAAGAAATATAAAAGCCATTTTAAAGAGAATGGAATTTTCATTCCAAAAGTATGCAGTAATAAAATACGATGCGTTAGAAGAAATGGGCGGAAAATTATCATACGCACTTTGCATGCTGAATGAAAAAAATGACGGATATATTATTAATGCAGTTCATTCAAGAGAAGGTTGTTACAGTTACGTAAAAGAAATCATTGACGGAAATTCCGTAATTGGATTATCTGAAGAAGAAGAACAGGCATTAGAAGAAGCATTAAAAAACGAAAAATAAAGAAATGACGGGGGTTTGAATTCATTGAATTTAGACCCCCCTTATTATATAATTAAATAAATATAGGAAATTTGAGGGCATCTATGCATAGCTATTTAAGATCTATCGGCTTTCGTAATATCGGAAGATCCGAAATGAGTACAATACTTCAAAATGCAATGAAACAGCCAGATTTTATAAAAACGGCATTGGACTCAGAGGGCTATGAGTTTACGGAACTAAAAAAAGAAATAGTTCCTGGCATAGGCCTTGCTTTTCGTGGAAGTTATAATGATTATGACGTGTTTGAACCAGATTATTATTTTCCATATCGAGAAGCTTCGAATTTATCTACACTTTGCCCTGTTGAAATGGTAAAGGAATCCGATAAAGAAAGCTACAGAGGTGTATGTGAAGAAGTACGTCTCGGGGTAGATCTGATTTTTTATGTTCAGGACATGATGATGATATTAGAGTCGGAACAAAGAAAATCAAAGGTAGTGGATTTCGGAGGAGTTGCCTTAAGCGCGTTAGCTAGTTCAGGAAAGATTTTATTACCAGTAGCTACGACGGAATTAGAAATGCAGCGAGCAAAGCAAAATAATGAAAAGCGTTGTGAATTAATATCTCAGGCGAGACAGGGGGATCACGAGGCTTTTGAACAGTTGACCCTAGATGACATGGATATTTACAGCGACATCTCAAGAAGAATTGAATCTGAAGATGTTTTGAGTATAGTAAACTCTTATTTTATGCCAAATGGTATTGAAAGCGATAAATACAGTGTCTTAGGAAAAATATTAGATTGTAAAAAAACAATAAATCATTTTACAATGGAGGGTGTTTATGAAATGACTCTGAATTGTAATGATTTAACCTTTGAACTCTGTGTTAACGAAAGAGATTTGTTAGGTGAGCCGGTAGTCGGCCGAAGATTTAAGGGCGATATTTGGTTACAGGGTAAGGTTCGGGCATAATTATGCCACCAGGCTCCCTTAGTTAAATGGATATAACAAGTCCCTCCTAAGGATTAGTTATCAGTTCGATTCTGGTAGGGAGCATTTTTATAAAAAAAGGAGAAGTAAGGGGAAAGACTTATGGACAATGAAAAAAAGAGACAAGAAATAGATAGAGTAATGCTTAGAGAAAGAATAACAGCAGTTTGTGCAGGTATTATAACCGCAATACTTCTCATAGCTTTACTCTATGTTTTTGTAACATCACCGGATTTTGTAATAATGACAGTATTAGCGGTGGTGATGGTAATTTCTATTTTTATTATGATCAATGCTTTTGTTGACATGAGTCGAAGACAGCGTGAGATTGATAAAGAAGATTATGAGGATATAGCAAAAGCACAAAAAGCATCCTACTTAATTATCAAAAAGAATTTTGAAGAACTTCAAAAAAAGATGAATCGTCTTGAAGCAGAAGGAAGTGCAAATCAGATACCTGCTGAGGAAATCATTGAAGCACAAAAAGCAATGGCAAAGATTACTTTATCAAGAAGTAAGGAAAATGCAGATGCTCTTTTAAATTCTAACGATGCGATTCTTGGAAAAGTATTTGAATTCGAATCACAGCTCAATGACAGCAATACGAAGATTATCGAAGAACAGAAGAAAATTATCTCTGAACAGGAGAAATTATTACAAAATACAAAAACGGAGATAATTTCAAAGAACCAGGATTTAGAGCGTAAACTTGATCAAATGAATATGGCCTTTACTGGAATCCAGCAGACCTTAAACAATATTGAACAAAATCAGAGAAATATCGGAGCTCAACCTGTAATGATGGTTCAGTCCTATCAACAACCGCTGCAGCAACCAATTATGGCAGGCCAACCAGTTGCAGCTCCAACGGTAGAACCACAACCAATGCCTGTGACGGAACCTCAAGAAAATGAGGAAATTCTTACCGATGAGATTTCTATGGAAGATTTGCCTTCTGAGGAATTAGATTTAACAGAGGAATTTTCTGGTGATGATTTAGATTTAACAGAGGAAATTACTGGTGATGATTTAGATTTATCAGAAGAAATTACTGCTGATGATTTAGATTTATCAGAAGATATCAGTCTTGATGAAATTATTGAAGAAGATTCTGAAGAACTTAATGTAGAGTCTGCTATAGAGGAAGGTGAAGATGAACTTCCAGATGTAGATAGCTTATTATCTGAAATTGAAGAAGTTGAGTTAACAGAAGAAGAAATTCCCGATTTTGACGAGATTCCCGAGGATTTGGATGAAATCTCTTTAGAAGAAATGCCGGAAGATATTTCTTTAGATGATATTTCAGAAGATATATCTTTAGATGAAATAGAAGAGATTTCCAATGAAGAATCAGTTGAGGAAACAATTACAGAAGAACCAACCCCTGAGGAGATTGCAGTAGAAGAACCACCAGTGGAAGAGTCAGCGTCAGAATCAGAAGAAGTTACGTTAGAAGAAGCTATCGTGGAAGAACCAGTGGTAGAAGAAGTGGCAGAAGAACCAGCAGCGGAAGAACCTCAGGCAGTACCAGAGATAGAGCCTGTTTCAGATGATCCAAATGCACAGTTGACACCAGATCAAATAGCAGCGATGTTTGCTCAAGTACAATAAATAATACCCGACAACCGAAAAAATGACAGGTTGTCGGGATTTTTTAAAAATATAATAAAAAAAGTTAAAAAAGGTATTGCAAAAGCAATAAAAATAATATATACTACTTTTTGTTGTGACAGCAACAGAAGTAAATAAGCGCGATTAGCTCAGTTGGTAGAGCACCTGACTCTTAATCAGGGTGTCCAGGGTTCGAGACCCTGATCGCGCATTATAGGAGTCTTGATTTTGCAGAGTTCTGTGGGGTCAGGGCTTTTTTTTTCTAAGGAGATAATATGGTTACATTCACAAGTCTAAATTTTATATTAAGATTTATTGTAGCGTTTATATTCATTTATTATCTTTTCCCTAAAAAATATCAGAATATGGTTCTATTTATTGGAAGCTTAGTTTTCTATGGAATGGGACAGTGGATGTTTCTTCCCTTATTGTTAGGTTTAACGATTCTTAACTTTGGGTTTGGTACGTGGCTGTCAAATGGAAACAAATTAGGATATGCCATTTCCTATAAAAAGCCAAGATTCATTGTAGTATTAGCAGTGGATGTTATTACCTTAGTTGCTATGAAAGGCTTAGCGTTGGGATTGGAATCATTTTTATTTCCCGTAGGACTAAGTTTTTATATATTTAAAATGCTTTCATTTCAAGTTGACTGTTATACAGGAAAAATTGATGGTGATTTAAAGTTTACAGGTGTAGCCGCATATTTTACAATGTTCCCTCAAGTAACACAGGGTCCAATTATGCGATATGATCACGCCTTGTTTTCAGAGGGAAGAAAATTCTCTCTTATAAATTTAGAACTTGGAATGGAATACTTTTGTATCGGCTTTGGAATGAAGATTTTACTTGCTGATCGATTAGCCTTGCTTTGGAATGAAATTCAAAAAATAGGAGTTGAGTCTATTTCTGCTCCTTTAGCCTGGATGGGTGTTTATGGATATTCTCTAGAGCTTTATTTTGATTTCTGGGGTTACTCACTCATGGCAGCAGGCTTAGGTGTTATGCTTGGCTTTCCATTTGTAGAGAACTTTTCTAATCCCTATGGTTCAACATCTATTTCCGAGTTTTATCGAAGATGGCATGTTACTCTTGGTACCTGGTTTAGAGATTATATGTATTTCCCTCTAGGTGGAAGTAGAAAAGGAAAATTAAAAACTATTCAAAACTTAATGATGGTTTGGATTGTGACAGGACTTTGGCATGGAGGTACCATCAATTTTATAATTTGGGGACTTGTGCTGGGAATGATTATTGTATGCGAAAAGTTCTTATGGAAGAACTTCATGGAGAAGCATAGCTTTTTCGGTAGAATTTTAGTATTGTTTGTAATTCCTTTGACTTGGCTAATATTTGCTGTTTCAGATTTAGGCCAATTAAAAGAGTACTTTATAAAACTCATAAGTATTCACTCTGGGGCACCAATGGCAGATTTGTCAAAATACCTACCAATGTATGGCATTTTCTTTGTAATAGGAGGATTTTTATTAATTCCTACAGTTGCAAATGGAATATTAAAACAAAGAGAAGGTAAAATCCAGGGATTACGTGTAATTCTGTTATTTATTATATTTGTTGTTTCATTGTATTTTAGTGGAATTAGTTCAGGAAATCCGTTTTTATACTATAGTTTTTAATAATGTCTTATAGGATAATGTATGAATCAGTAGAGTATTCTTTGCTGAAGACAAAACCTGAAATTTCATGAAAAGTTTTAAAGATATAAAGATGAAAAAATTTATTTTAGTGTGTAAAAAAGTACCACTGTTGGTGATGGTGGGTATATTTCTTATTTTTCTCTTTGTTATGGGGATAATTGGCAAATATCGTGCCTATTCCAAGGAGGACTATAATTTTTGGACTACTTCTTCTGTAGAAACCATGATTCAAGGATTGCACGACGGTGTATTTCCTTGGGATGAGCCTAAAAAAGAGGAAAACTTTCAAGTTGAGGTTGAAAAACCAAAAAAAGAGATAGAAATAGATGGGTATTTATCTGCAGAAGCAGAAGCTGAAGAACGAAATGTCAGTTTAGAAAGCATAATAGAACAAAGAAAGTTAGAATCCAATGGGACTTACGTCTATGGAGAGTCGCAGCCGGAGGGTGTAAATAGTACAGTGATGGAAGCCATAGATTATGGTATTTGTGATCCAAAGTATTTAACACCCGAGGGAGTCACTTATGAGAAGCTGACAACGCCTGTGTTTGAAGAGAATAATGATTATTACTTACAGACAAAAGCAGAGGATGATAGTTATTTTGACGATGCTTTGTTTATCGGTGATTCGAGATCTGTGGGATTGGTGGATTATGGAGATTTAGATACCCATGCAATCTTTTTTGCTCAGGAAAGTTTAAGCATTTATGATTTAGATACTGCTACATTACAACCAGTTGGACCCGCTGGAAAACTAGAGGAACAAACTCTATTAAATCTATTAAGTCAAAATGAGTTTGGAAAGGTTTATATCTGTCTTGGTGTAAATGAGCTTGGAACGGGAGATACCCTTAGATTCTATAATGCATTTAAAGCATTGATAGAAACCATTCGCGTGTATGAACCAGACGCCATTATTTATATTCAGGGAATGATGCATGTAACGCAGTCCTATAGCAGCAAAGATTCAATTTATAATAATACGAGTATTGTGGATAAGAATAAGGCCATATCCACTTTGGCAAATGGTCATGATATCTTTTACTTAGATATGAATGAAACCGTTTGTGATGAGAATGGAAATCTTATTGCAGAACTAAGTACAGATGGAGTTCATTTATTAGGAAAAAATTATAGAATCTGGGAAGACTATATTAAAACTCACGTCATTGTCAGAAACGAAAAAGATAAATAGAAATATAAGTATAAATATAAGTATAAATAGAAATGTTAATTGAATTCTAAATAGCATTGTAAATAGTAATTTAAATAGAAAGAAAATGGAAAGATAAAAAAAGTAAATTACCAATGGTAATTTACTTTTTTATTGCAATCAGCTTACAAATTGGATTTCCCTTTGCAGAGAATTTCTCTTCATACTCAGTTAAAACATTGCCCTGGTTCATTTCATCATTGTGGTGAAGATCAAAGGTATGGGCAACTAAATCGAAGTCAGAATGATTCTCTATTTCTTCTAATGAAAATCTAAATAAATCAATATTGTCTGTTTTAAATTCTAAAAGACCTTGTTCTTTAATAATCAATGCGTAACGATCTAAAAATCTAGAGGAGGTAAGTCGTCGCTTTGCGTGTCGGTCTTTTGGCCAGGGATCAGAAAAGTTTAAATAGATTTTTTCTATTTCTCCTTTAGAAAAAATATCTGGAAGCTCTTCAGCTGGATAACAAAGAAATGAAAGATTCTCAATAGGATCTTCTTCCATTTTTTGAAGTGCGCGATATAATACGCTACTATATTGCTCCATTCCAAGATAATATATATCAGGATTTTGTCTGGCTAAGGTAGTAATAAACTGTCCTTTTCCCATACCAACCTCAATATGAATTGGTTTATTTTTTGAAATAGACAAATTCCATTGTCCTTTTAACTGATCTGGATCTTTAATACAATATGGGCTGGCAGCAATTGCCGGCTCAGCTGCAGGAATATTTCTTAATCTCATAATTGGTCCTTTCTAATTGAACATTCAATATTTTACAGAATTCTATAGAAAATGCAATAGATGGATGTCTAGAAAAACCTTGCATGATGTAAAATCCCTATTTATAATAAATAGCAGTGAAAAGAGGTTGTTATGAGTAAAAATACAAAACGAAATAAGAAAGAAGTAATGAGAAGAGTCATACCTCTGATCTTAATACTTCTTATGCTAGTCACTACAATTCTATCGTCAGTGATAGCATTTGCGGCAGATGAGTCATATTGGCCCACGGGGATAGAAGTATCCTCTTCTGCCGCTATTGTTATGGAAGCATCTACAGGAACAATTCTGTATGAAAAGAATATAGATGATCAACATTATCCAGCAAGTATTACAAAGATTTTAACAGGACTTGTGGCAGTGGAAAACAGTGATTTAAGTGAAGAAGTCACCTTTTCTACGGAAGCAGTACAAGAGTCAGCAGGAGGAACGTCGAGTATTGCACGAGACTATGGTGAAGTAATGACCATGGAGCAATGCTTATACGGGATGATGTTAGAATCGGCAAATGAATGTGCATATGCAATTGCGGAACATGTAGGTGGCGGAGATATCAATGTCTTTTTAGAGATGATGAATGAAAAGGCAAAGGAACTGGGTTGTACGAATTCACATTTTTGTAATCCGAATGGTTTGCCAGATGAAAATCATTATACAACCGCTCATGATATGGCGCTGATAGGACAGGCAGCCGTAAATAACGAAACTTTGGCACAGATTATGGCTACAAAAAGTTATACGATTCCTCCAACAAATAAACATGAGGAACCCACACTTTTAAATAACCATCATTCCATGTTAAATTTCTATAAAACGAGTAAATACTTATATGATGGATGTCTTGGTGGAAAAACAGGATATACAGATGTTGCAAATAACACCTTGGTGACATTTGCAGAACGAGATGGAATGAAACTTATTTGTGTTGTGATGCAGGCAGATTCACCTTATCATTACACAGATACCATTAGTTTATTTGACTACTGTTTTGATAATTTTAAATTGGAAGATGCATCAGCAAATTCCAGTCTGTTTTCGAATTTGAATAATGACAGTATTGGAGCATTAGCAAAAAATATTAAGTTAACGGAAGCAAGCGTTTCTGGAACAGTTGTACTTCCAAAGACAGTGGATGTTTCAGAATTAACTATAACGGTAGAGCCAAAGGAAGACCAATCAGATGCTTCAGTAGTTGGACAGGTAATATACACTTATGGACAGCGACAAGTAGGAACAGGTAATTTGATTTTTTCAGATACGGAAGAAGCCAGTTATCCATTCCATAATCTTGAGGAAGAAGATGGTGGAAGTAGTGTTCCTTATTATCGACTAAATTTCTTATTAGTGTTTGAAGTTATTTTCTTTATTGTTGCTGGCGGAGGTGTGATCTTTGTTTTATATCGTCAGTGGAATAAATTGTCCATTCGAATTCATAGACATCGAGAGGCTACAAAACGAAGAAAACCTCAATACAAGGTAATTAAAAAACGAGGACGAAGACGCAAATAGACAAATTAATTAAGTCGATATATTAAGAAAAGACTTAATTGGACCCATAAATCTTCAAAATCAAGGGATTTTAAGACAAAATAAAAGACACTTCTTATTTTCAGATAATAAGAAGTGTCTTTTATTATTGTATGAAAAGTTAAGATATAAGTCCATTTAACATAGTAGTTAAAAGGGCTTTGTTTTCTGTTAAAAACAGGATGCCATTTGATGTATCAATAGCAGTAATATACTTATCTTTTAGAGTTTCAGATTCATAAATCAGTTGTAAAAGATAGGATTTATAATTTGGTTCTGTTCGTAAAAAGAGGGTCTCAAAAGACTCATGTTCTTCAACAGCTGCAAAGGAACGTTGCAACAACGTGGATAATTCCTGGTCTTGCGCCAATTGGGCCTTTGTTTTATCCACAATAAAGAATCCCTTGTCGTCTTTTGGCATATTCATGGATTTAACAGCGCGCTGAACCTGTTTTGTCAAACTAGGACTTGAAGGATATAGTGCTTCGAAAATCGGCATAAAATCTTTTGCTGTCTTAAAATGACGATTTCCTCCCTGGCGAAGTGTCTCTGTCATTAGAGTACGTTTGATTTGATCCTCGCATTCTTGTCGGGTAGGATTTCTAAATTTAGATTCGTATTGGTTTGAATGATCCATGTTACCTCCATTAAAAACGACAAACTAAAATGTCCTTATTAATTATAAGGCAGGATAAATTCAAAAGCAAGAGACAGATAAGGACAAATTGACAGCTGAAGAGGAGTTTTTTATAATAAGGATGGTTACCACAATAAGATTAGTGAAGTGGTAAATTTCGGTATTAAGGAGATAGTTATGGAAACCCCCTTTCCTATGGATCGAGAAGAAAAAAAAGAATATCAGTTAGAACAGATATTACATAAGATTGATGAGAATCACGGATTAATCAAGTCTTCTGAATTAAATGAAACAGGAGTGGACTTCCGCAGAGTACAAAAATTTGTAGAAGAAGGAAAGCTAACGAGGGTAAAAAACGGGTACTATACCTCAAAGCTTTTAAACTACACGGAGGAACAATTAGTGGTGGCCATGTTTCCAGATGGAGTATTGACATTAGAAAGTGGTGCTTATTATTACGGCTATTTAAAGAATCGACCAGCCCATTGGTCGATTGCAATTAGTAAAAATACATCCAAGTCCAGATTTAAGTTGGACTATCCTATCGTGACCCCTTTTTATACAGAACCGGATGTACTTTCCCGCGGAGTTAGTGAAATGGAAATTGCCGGAGAGAAGATGAAGGTGTATACAAAGGAACGTCTGATTTGTGATATTTTAAAGTATCAGGAAAAGATGGACGGGAAAGAGTTTAAAGAGGCGGTTTTAAACTATATCCAGGATGATGATAAAAATGTTGCAGAACTAATGAAGTTTGCAAAAGAACGTAAGGTATTAAAAAAGGTTCAAATGATGATTGGAGTTTGGCTATGATCGAAAAAAAACTTCATGATCTATCGGAAGAATATGGAATATCCTTTGAAAACTTATTAGCAAACTATTTAAAAGAGATAATTATAGCTACACTTTGTGAAAAAGGATATGGAAGTTGTCTTTGTTTAAAAGATCCAAAAGCTCTTTCCATGGAACGTGCCAAGGGAAGAAGTAATAGGAATCTTTTATTTCTATACAAAGAAGATGAACGAATTTTAGCTAATGACGGTTTTGTACCGGGTTGTCCGTTTTCCGCTCATTATATGGAGGAGTTCTATCAACATATTTTATGTAAGCTTCCACAGGTGAGAATCGATCATCCTGAAATAGGAATGAATTATATAAAGTTTGAAGCCTTTTGTGAAAATATGTATGTCCCGTTCTTTTTAGAAATAAAAGATGAGACTATGGAGGGATTTACTCCAAATCAGGAAGAACTCATTTTACCTATTACAAATAAAACATATGAAATGCTAACCTATCCTTTAGAACAAGAGGCAGCAGTTCATTTAGGAGCCATACTAAAAGACCTAGAATTAATAAATGAAATGGAACATTATTTTGCCCTATATCATATTTTTTCAAAGGAAACCATTGAAGGTGTTCGTTTGCAAAATGGATTAGAGGGGGTTTTAAAAAAAGAAAAAATTTCATTTATGTCAGACCGATTCGATACGGTGCTTTCTTATAGGGATTATTCTTATATGAAGAAAAAATGGAAGGTGTTACTGCGAAGACAGAAAACAAATGAGCCATCCTGGGAGGAAGTAGTAGATATTCTAGAAAAGGTTGTGGTTCCAATTTGGAATACATCGAAAGAGGATATGATCTTTTTTGGGGATTGGATGCCGGAAATAGGACGTTACTTAGATTAAAGAGGAATTGAGTTGATTGATAAAAAATTAGAAACTTATAGTAAAACGGATAATTATCCCTTTCATATGCCAGGACATAAGCGTCAGGCTTTTGAATTTGAGAACCCTTATAAAATTGACATTACGGAGATTACGGGTTTTGATAATCTGCATCATCCAGAAGAAGAGTTAAAGGACTTGGAAGAAGGATGGGCAAAGTTATATGGCGCAGCGGAAGCCTTTTTCATGGTAAATGGTTCCACAGGTGGGATTTTAACTGCAATTTTTTCAGCCATAGGAGCGGAAGATGAGTTGTTATTAGCAAGAAACTGCCATGGAAGTGCTTATCATGGAGCGTATTTAAAAGACACAAAGGTACATTTTATCTATCCTGAATTTATAGAAACAAAGGGTGGAACGATAAGTGGAGGAATATCTCCAAAGAAATTAGAAGATATTTTAAAAGCAAATGGGAAAATCAAGGCTTTTCTTTTAACATCCCCAACCTATGAGGGAATCATATCAAATGTAAGTAAGTTAGCTGAGGTGGCCCACAGGTTTGGAGTGATACTCATTGTGGATGGAGCCCATGGAGCACATTTGGGGATTTGTAATAGTAAATATGAAAATCCTATTCAGCAAGGAGCGGATCTTGTAATTTTGAGTCTGCATAAAACTTTGCCGGCGTTTACTTCTACGGCATTATTATTAAAGTCAAAAGGCTGTAAGATTAATAATGAAACAATACGGTTTTACTTGGATTGCTTTGAAACTTCATCTCCTTCCTATATTTTAATGGCATCTGGGGCGAAGTGCCTTCGTTATTTAGAGGAGGAAGGAAAGAAAGCCTTTTTAAATTATGAAAAGCGGTTGGAAGATTTCTATAGGGATTGCAAAGATCTTACCTTCTTAAAGCTATTAGATCGTAAGGATAAAGATGCTGGAAAAATCGTGATTTCTGGAGAAGGATACGTGTCAGGCCAGGAGATTTTTTCAAAACTAAGGGATGAGTTTCACTTGGAATTAGAAATGGCAGCAGGTGGATATTGTATTGCCATGACAAGTATTATGGATCAAAAAGAAGGCTTCCATCGATTAAAAGAAGCCCTATTTTCCATTGAGCAGGAAATAAAAGAGAATCAGAGAATTTCTTTAGAGGCGTTTACTTATCCTAAGACCGTCTCCGTGCTTTCTATGAAGGAGGCCATTGAGGGACAAAAAGTAAGACGACCATTAGAAAGCGCACTAAACTGTATTTCAGCAGGATTTGTAGATTTTTATCCACCGGGAATTCCGATTCTTGCTCCCGGGGAATTGATAACAGAGGAAATAATCAAAACCATAAAGGCAGGAATGAAGGGAAACCTTAACGTTGAGGGCTGTAGTGATAAGGGAATTTTAATTGTGGAATAGAAAGGACTATATTATACTTTACTTATGGGAAAAATATTTTGCTTAATGGGAAAAAGTTCCACCGGTAAGGATACGATTTATAAACATTTACTGGAGAAAATAGACTTAAAAAGAGTGGTGTTGTATACCACAAGACCTATTCGAGAACATGAAAAAGATGGGATAGAGTATCATTTTTGTACACGAGAAAAAAAGGAAGCTTTCGAAAAAGCTGGAAAGATTATAGAACAAAGAACCTATCAGACCATTCATGGACCTTGGGATTATTTTACAGTTGATGATGGTTCCATAGATTTATCAAAGTGGGATTATTTAATGATTGGTACTTTAGAAGCCTATGAAAGTCTTTGCTCCTACTACACAAAAGACAAGATTGTGCCGATATATATAGAAGTAGAAGATGGTCTTCGCCTGTCGAGAGCTCTTGATAGAGAACGACAGCAACAGGAACCGAAGTATGAAGAAATGTGTCGAAGATTCTTAGGAGATGCAAAGGATTTTTCTAAGGAGCGACTGGAAGAATGCAACATTAAAAAAGTTTTTGAAAATGTATCGTTAGATGATACGGTTTCAAAGATTATAGATTACATTTCTGAAATTCGACAGAATTCATAGGAGAGAATTATGGAAATTAAGGTGAATGAAGCCACTCCCATTACACAAACGCAAGCGACTTCTGAAGTGAAGGTAAAAGATGATGCATTCAAATTTACCCTTGCAAGTGAAATTGAGGACAATGAGCTTCAGGAAAAATTAACTTCTCTAATGGAAGACATAGAAAAACAGGGAAATCGAATTGCGGAACATATGGATATTCGCGACATGAAAAAGTACCGTTCCCTTGTAAAAGAATTTGTAAATGAGGTTGTGAACCGTTCTCATAAATTCAGCAGAGAAAACTTTTTAGATCGAAAAGGTCGCCATAGAGTTTATGGAATGGTGAAAATGGTTGATAAAAACCTGAATGATTTAGCGGAAGCACTGGTTTCCGACGAAAAGGATCATATGGATATATTAGGACGAGTAGATGAGATTCGAGGATTACTTTTAGATATTTCCACCTAGTATATTCTAGAAGTGAGGACTATGTTATTTCGAGATATAATCGGACAAGAAGATATTAAAAATCATATGCAAAAGGCGTTGAGAGAAGGAAAAATCTCCCATGCCTATATAATTAATGGAGAAAAAGAATCCGGGAAGATGATGTTGGCGAAAACCTTTAGCCAGGCTCTTTTTTGCGAAAACGGTGGAGATGAACCCTGTGGGGAGTGCCCTAGCTGCAAAAAGGTGGCCCATGACAGTCACCCGGATTTAATTTATGTTACCCACAGCAAACCTAACATTATTTCCGTAAAGGAAATCCGTGAACAGGTTGTTGGGGATATGATGATTAAACCTTATACAGCCAGTCGAAAGATTTATATTGTGGAAGACGCTCAGTTAATGAACGAGTCAGCACAAAATGCAATTTTGAAGTCTTTAGAGGAACCACCGGAATACGTTACGGTGATTTTGTTGACAGATAATGCCTCTTCCCTCTTACAAACCATCCGTTCCCGTTGTATTTTGCTAAATATCCAACCGGTAATAAAAGAACGGGAAAAAATCAAGCAGGAGCTAATGCGCACATACGAAATGCCAGAATATGAGGCAGAGGATATTTTGAACTTTGCCCAGGGAAATGTTGGAAAAGCCTATTCTTTGGCTAGTAGTGAGTCTTTTCGAGATGTGATGGAAGATATGCTCAATTTAACATCTCAGGTATCCAGATTTCGACAAATTGAGGTGGAAAAAAAGGCAGAATCTTTGAAAACTGCAGGGAAAAACGGAGAAATTGATTTAAAAGAATATCTGGATTTGCTAGTGCTTTGGTATCGTGATGTGTTATTATATAAGGCGACGGCGAATTTAGATTACATCTATTTCAAAGATCATATAAGAGAAATTAGAAAACAGGCTCAGCGGGGAAGTTTCAAGAATATAAATTCTGTACTTACAAAGATTGATACTTCCAGAAGCCAAATCCGCGCCAACGTTGATGTGGAGCTGGTATTTACACTGCTGATGCAAGTTATGAAGGAGATATAACATGACAAAAATTGTTGGAGTTCGCTTCCGCAATGCAGGAAAGAGTTATTACTTTGATCCAAAGGATATGGAACTCTTTGTAAATGATAAAGTAATTGTTGAAACCGCTCGAGGAATTGAGCTTGGTACAGTCACCATTCCTGCCATGGAAGTGGATGATGAAAAAGTCTCTCAGCCTTTGAAGGAAGTTACAAGAAAGGCAACAGAGGAAGATATTAAAAAGTCAACGGACAATATGGCTGCAGAAAAGGATGCATATAAGATTTGCATGGAAAAGATTGCAAAGCATAACCTTGAGATGAAACTGGTTCAGGCAGAATACACTTTTGATAAGAGTAAATTACTCTTTTATTTTACAGCAGATGGTCGCGTGGACTTTCGAGAGCTCGTAAAAGATTTGGCATCTGTTTTCCATACACGTATTGAATTACGACAGATTGGTGTTCGTGATGAGACTAAGATTTTAGGTGGAATCGGAATCTGTGGTAGAGAGCTTTGTTGTAAGACATATTTAACTGAGTTTGCACCAGTGTCTATTAAGATGGCAAAGGAACAAAATCTATCTTTAAATCCTACTAAGATTTCAGGTGTTTGTGGTCGTTTAATGTGTTGCTTAAAGAATGAAGAAGACACTTATGAGTATTTAAATAAGACGACTCCAAAGCGTGGCGATATTGTAGCGACTGCCGGTGGAGAGACAGGTGAAATCATTGATGTCAATGTTTTAAGACAGACGTTGCGTGTCCTTTTTGAAGAAAACGACAATAAAGAAGTCAGAGAATATGCAGTTGATGAAGTGACAGTCAAGGGTCATAAGAAAAAGGGACAGAATAATCAAAACCAAAAAGAATCTGCAAAATCTTCCAAAGAAGAGCAGGAAGCAAGTAAGTTAGAAGAGTTGGATAAGAGAGATGAAGCTAACAACTCTGATAACAAGAAAAATAATCAAAAAGGTGATAAGAAGGACAACAAAAAGAAGAACTTCAATAAAAAGAATCACAACAACAATCACAAAAAGAACAATAAGCCTAAAGAAAATAAGGAGTCATAAATGGAAGTTGAGTTGCGAGAAGATGAACGATTGGATGATCTCGGACGCAACGGCTACCGCATTATTCAGCATCCAAAGAAGTTTTGCTTCGGTATGGATGCTGTTCTTTTATCTAATTTTGCAAAAGTAGAAGAAGGGGAAGTGGCCTTAGACCTTGGAACAGGCACAGGGATTCTTCCTATTCTGTTAGAAGCAAAAACAAAGGGAGATCACTTTATTGGTCTTGAAATTCAAGATGAAAGTGCGGATATGGCGAAACGTTCTGTTATGTACAATCACTTAGAGGATAAAATCCATATTGTAACCGGAGATATGACGGAGGCATCTGATATATTTGGTTTAAGCACCTTTGACGTAGTTACTTCAAATCCTCCCTATATGATTGGTGGTCATGGATTGACGAATCCAAATGATGCAAAAATGATTGCAAGGCATGAGATTTCTATGACGCTAGAAGATTTGGTAAGGGAAACGGCAAAGCTATTAAAGCCAAAGGGCCGCTGCTATTTTGTGCATCGACCATTTCGATTGGTGGAGATTATGTCTTTGATGCATCAATATAAAATCGAGCCCAAAAGGATGCAACTTGTTTATCCTTATGTGGACAAAGAGCCTAATATGGTATTAATCGAAGGTGTTCGAGGAGGAAATCCAAGGTTAACTGTAGAAAAACCCTTGATTGTATACGAATCGAAAAATGTATACACAAAGGAAATTAGAGAGATATATTATAATTAGAACAGACATTTATGGTGATAGCTTCAGTATTTATGGTAATAGCATAAGTGTTTGTAGTAATAGCTTAAGCGTTTATAGTAAAAACTAAAGATAAGTTTATTATAGGAATAAGTATGGCGAAAACATTATATTTAGTAGCAACTCCCATAGGGAATATGGAGGATATGACTTTTCGAGCAGTTCGAATTTTAAAAGAGGTAGATTTGATTGCCTGTGAGGATACGAGAACTTCTAGAAAGTTGTTAGATCATTTTGATATTCATACCCCTACGACGAGCTACCATGAGTTTAATAAAATAGAAAAGGCAGCAGTTCTACTTCATAAATTAGAGGAAGGAAAAGATATTGCTGTTATTACAGATGCAGGTGCACCAGGGATTTCTGATCCCGGAGAAGAATTAGTGCAGATGTGCTACGAAGAGGGGTATAATGTGTCTGCAATACCAGGAGCGACAGCATCAATTGTCGCAGTTACATCATCGGGACAAAAATGCAGACGCTTTTCTTTTGAAGCTTTTTTGCCAAAAGATAAAAAAGAGCGTCGTAGAGTCTTAGAGGAAATGGAAAAAGAAACTCGTACACTGATTGTCTACGAAGCGCCTCACAGATTGAAGGAAACATTAAAAGAACTCTATGGAGTGTTAGGGAATCGAGATATTACACTTTGTAGAGAATTAACAAAAAAGTTTGAAGAGCATCAAAAGACTACCATAGAAAGTGCTATGGAGTATTACAGGGAAAATGATCCCAGGGGAGAATATGTACTCGTTATAGCTGGAAAGACAAAGGAAGAAGTGGAAGCAGAATCCATCCAGCGCTGGGAAAACCTTTCGATAGAAGAGCATATGAATTTGTACTTAGAAGAAGGTATGGATAAAAAGTCTGCGATGAAGGCTGTTGCAAAGGATCGCGGGGTTTCAAAAAGAGATATTTATAATGCATTGTTATAGGATGTCCTATAGAAGGGACTAAAAGTTCTTATAATAGTATGTAACTCCATAGGGAGCTAGATAATAGAATAAGATAAAGGGGGAAGGAAGATGAAGGAAGAAACAAAAGAAAAAGTAGCTCGTCTACAAGAGATTGTAGATGGGGCCAAAAGAATCGTCTTTTTTGGCGGAGCAGGAGTTTCTACAGAAAGCGGGATTCCCGATTTTCGAAGTGTGGATGGCTTGTATAACCAAACCTATGATTATCCGCCAGAGACCATATTAAGTCATACTTTTTTTATGAGAAAGACAGACGAGTTTTATCGATTCTATTACGATAAGATTTTACTGGAGGGGGCATTACCAAATGCCGCTCATAAGAAGCTGGCGGAGATGGAAGCAGCTGGAAAGCTGACTTCTGTTATAACACAAAACATTGATGGACTTCATCAAAAGGCCGGAAGTAAAAAGGTCCTTGAACTTCATGGCAGTGTATTGCGCAATTATTGTAGAGAGTGTGGAGCGTTTTATGATGGAGACGCTATGCTTTCCTTTAAGGAGGAATGCAAAAAGAGTGGTGAGTTGACACCACATTGTCCAAAATGTGGTGGCGTAATAAAACCAGATGTAGTTTTATATGAAGAAGGTTTAGATCAGGGGATATTAGAGGAGTCCGTAAGAGAACTGCAGCAGGCAGATGTCCTTATTATAGGAGGAACCTCTTTAGTAGTTTATCCTGCAGCAGGTCTAATCGACTATTTTCATGGGAACCACTTAGTACTTATTAATAAGTCTACAACATCCAGAGATTCTATGGCAGATTTGGTAATTGCGGATTCTATAGGAGAGGTGCTGTCTCAAATTAATGTATAAATTGTTTATAAAATTTTAATAATTATAAACAATTTTTAATAGTTTTTCCCTTGAAATAGATGGAAAACCGTGGTAATATTGATTTCCGTGGTATAAATTTTATATCCTTGCTCCGGCGAAATTGTTGGGGCCAATAGACCAAAAGGAGGTAGAAAGATGAACAAGTATGAATTAGCACTCGTTGTGAATGCTAAGATCGAAGACGATGTCAGAACTGCCACAGTAGACAAAGCAAAGAGCTATATCACTCGCTTTGGCGGAAATGT
>JAILMB010000132.1 GCA_024692825.1 Lachnospiraceae bacterium
TTTCTAATTTCGATGACATATTCATCAAGAGTTCATCTAATACGCAAATGGCAGCCATAGATTCTACCACTACCACTGCACGGGGTACAATAATGGGATCATGTCTTCCATGAATTTCAATATCCACATTCTCTCCGGCTTCGTTCACTGTATGCTGTAACCGTGCAATGGAAGGAGTTGGTTTAAAGGCAGCACGGAAAATGATATCACTTCCATCTGTCATTCCGCCTAAAATACCTCCCGCATGATTGGTGGATTTTTTCACTTCGTCTCCATCCATGAAAAAGGCATCGTTGTTCTCACTACCTAACCCATGAGCCGCTAGAAAACCATCGCCAACTTCAAATCCCTTTACAGCGCCAATGGACATAATAGCCTGTGCCAAACGTGCATCCATTTTGTCAAATACAGGTTCTCCGATTCCCGCTGGTACTCCTGAAATTACACACTCTACCACACCACCACTGGAATCCATTTCTTTGATACAAGCCTCCAAATATTCTTTTGCCTTTTCTGCCGCTTTTGCATCAGGCATATAAAGTGGATTGTTTCCAATCTCTTCTTTATCAAAGGATGTAATCTCTACCGGTCCAATGGATTTTGTGTATGCACAAAGCTTAATTCCCATTTCATTTAAGATCTTAGAGGCAACAGCTCCTGCTGCTACACGGCCAATTGTCTCTCTTCCTGAGGATCTTCCACCCCCTCGATAGTCTCTGATTCCGTACTTCTTTGTAAAGCCGTAATCAGCGTGACCAGGACGATACTTATCCATAATATTGGAGTAATCCTTCGAATGCTGATCTGCATTTCTTACCATCATAGAAAGGGGAGTACCTGTGGTCTTCCCTTCAAATACTCCCGATAAGATTTCAACCTGATCTCCTTCGTTCCTGGCAGTAGTAAATTTTGACTGCCCCGGTTTTCTACGATCCAAAAAAATCTGTATATCTTCTTCGCAAAGTGGTAATCCGGCCGGGACACCGTCAACTACAACTCCAAGTGCTTTTCCATGGGATTCTCCCCATGTAGTAATTTTAAAATGATTGCCAATGACTGAGCCGGCCATACTTCCTCCTAAGCTAATTTATGTAATTTAATGCAATTGGGCTTTCCTACTTTTACAGGTGCCGCATTCATTAAACTGTACTTCTTGTCATGATGAGATTCAAACACTCTAATCTCATCGGTATCGTGATTTAATACTACGTAATGTTTGTCATCTGGTAAAATTGCAAGTGACTTTGGGAAGTCTCCGGATACAGGAACAGACTGTTCCATACTAAGCTTTCCGGTCTTTGCACTTCTTCTAAGAATTGCAATCTCATTTAATCCATCGATAGAAACATACACATATTTTCCATCTTCTGTCAATGCCATGCATGAGCTGGCTGGAGCATAGGTATAATCATCACATACAGACACATCTTGAATCTTTTCAAATTCCGGATCGTCATTTTCGTCTGTGAACTTATATACTTCAATATTGTTTGCCAACTCTGTTAACACGTACATAAAACTTCCATCTTCTGAAAAACGAATGGAACGAGGTGCTGAATCTAATGTACAACGTACAATATCAACGAGTTTTAACTTACCCATATTGTAATCTACCTTATAGACCTTCACCTGATTCAAACCATAATCAGCTGCACATAAGTACTTCTCATCCGGAGTCAACTTCACACAACTAACCTTTGGATGATCTAATCGGCGTTCTGTAGCAGAAATTGCTAATCCCTGATGGAAAATACCATCTGAAATACCGCGAATGCTTCCATCCTTATTTAAACGCATCATGGTAACTCTACCATCGTGATATCCACCTACAAACAAAAATCGATTCTGTGAATCCACTTCTACATAGCAGCCTCTCATACCACCAATCCAACACTGATTCATCTTTGTTAAATCACCGTTTTTATCAATGGAAAAAGAAGCAACTCCTTCGTCCGCAATGGAATATAAATACTTTCCGTCATGTGATACACATACATAGGAAGGATTATTGATATAGGCAAGACTTCGTTCTGTTAATTCTCCTGTCTTAGTATTTACATCATATACATAAATACCTTCACTGTTTTCATGAGTGTAGGTTCCGACATATGCTACATATTTTTCATCACTCATTGTTCTTCCCTCCGTCTCAAGATGTCATATTCTTCTAGTTCTGTTCCTAAGTCAACATAAAGCATCTGCTTTGAATGAGGACAAGATTCCATTTCCTCCCCTTCTTCATTACGAATGCTTTTAACCTTTACAACTACATTATCCCCGTTTGGCTTCATAACTTCAATAGTTTCTCCAACAGAAAATTTATTTTTTTGCTGGAAATAACCGTATCCATTTTCTGTCTTTAGAATCGTTCCAAGATAGGTGTATCCTGTTACATAAGTATTGTTATCATAGATCTGTGTTTCATAGGTTGGTTTTCCATAGAAAAATCCAGTTGTAAACTGACGATAGGTACAATCTGAAATCTGTTCCAGGTACCAAGGCATATTCTTTTCGTATAATGCAGGATCTTTTAAATAATCATCAATTGCTTTTCGATAGGTACGAGCCACAGTTGCAACATAAAGCGCTGTCTTCATACGTCCTTCAATCTTAAAGGAATCAATTCCTGCATCAATCATATCCGGAAGATGTTCAATCATGCACAAATCCTTTGAGTTGAAAATGTAGGTTCCTCTTTCATTTTCATAAACTGGCAGATACTCTCCCGGTCTTGTTTCTTCCATAATAGAGTATTTCCAACGACATGGATGGGTACACGCTCCATGGTTGGCATCTCTTCCGGTAAAATAATTAGAAAGTAAGCATCTTCCTGAATAAGAAATACACATTGCACCATGAATAAAGGATTCAATTTCCATATCTTCAGGTATATTGGCACGAATATCTTTGATTTCTTTTAAGGACAACTCTCGGGCAGTTACAACTCTTGTAGCTCCAAGTTGTCTCCAGAATCGAAAGATTTCGTAGTTCGTGTTATTTGCCTGAGTGGAAATATGGATTTGAACACTAGGGCAGTTTTCTTTTGCCAGCATAAACAAACCGGGGTCAGAAATTAAGACTGCATCCGGACGAAGTTCCTCTAACTCCTTAAAGTAGTTCTTTGCCTCTTTCAAATCCTCATTGTGAGCAAAAATATTAGCAGTTACATACACCTTTACTCCATGTTCATGGGCAAAGGCAATTCCCTCAGCCATATCTTCTTTTGAGAAGTTTTTTGCCTTTTCTCTCAAGCTAAAGATTTCGCCACCGATGTATACTGCATCGGCACCATAAATTACTGCAATCTTTAAAACTTCTAAACTTCCCGCTGGAACTAATAATTCTAAATCTCTCATTCTAATATCCTTTTCTATTTCACAACACTTAACAATAATCCGTCACCTACGGATAAAATAGAGGTAGTAAATCTCTCATCGTGACACATATCATAGATAAAATCTCTCATTCTTTTGTGAATGGTTCGATCCCGTCTTTCTACTGCAAACTTTGATTCTAAAACATTCCCATCAAACAACACGTTGTCACATATAATTACACTGTTTTTCTTTACATGGGAAAGGATTTTCTCAAAATACACTGCATATTGACCTTTTGCAGCATCAATAAATACCAAATCAAAATCACCTTCCACATCGTCTAATCGTTTTTGTGCATCTCCTTCTAGAAGTTCAATACGATCTTCTACCTGTGCTCTTTGAAAATTCTTTTTTGCTATTGGAATTCTAGGCTCATAATTTTCAATTGTAACGATAGATGCATCTGAGTGCTTTGCCATAAAAATAGCAGAATATCCCACTGCTGTTCCTACTTCTAATATGCGCTTTGGCTGTAATGCTTCTAACATAAAACGAAGATACCCCTGGGTATCTTTTCTTATAATAGGTACATCCGTATCTAGCGCTTCTTTTTCTATCTCATTTAATATCTCATCAGAAAATTCATATAAACTTTCTTCATATACAAAAAATCTTAAAGGATCCATGTTTCACCTCGCCGCAAAAGTATAACATATTCTATCTAGAAACACAAAAAATCACCATAGCTGTGGGGCTATGGTGATTTTCCAGAGGGTTGTATTTGATGAAACAAATACAAATATTGATGAAGACGAAACTATCCTTTTACACCACCGGCTGTTACACCACCAACAATGTATTTAGATAATAGAAGATAAACCACAATTACCGGGAAGATGGAAAATGCAATTGTTACATAAACCTGTCCCATATCAAACTTCAAGAAATCAGCTCCTCTTAGCTGTGCAATCAAAATAGGGAGGGTTTTCTTTTCATCTGAATGTAATACCAAAGCAGGAATAAAGTAGTTATTCCAGCTAGATACAAAGGTGAAGATTGCTTGTACAGCTACTGCTGGTTTCATTAGAGGTAAACAAACTCTATTGAAGGTATAAAACTCATTTGCTCCGTCGATTCTCGCAGCCTCGATTAGAGATAAAGGCAAGGTGGATTCCATATACTGCTTCATATAAAAGAAGGTAACTGGAACCGCAATACTTGGTAAAAACAATGCTCCTAAATGATCGTCTAATCCAATATTTCCAACTAACTTTATGAATCCAAGTGCAGTTACCTGAGTTGGAATCATCATAACTGCAAGGATAAAGGTATAGGCTATTCTCTTTCCCTTGAAGTCATATACATGGATGGCATACGCAGTCATTGTAGAAAAATATGTACATAACACTGCAGATATAACAGATACAATGATACTGTTTCGTAATCCTGTAAGAATAGGAAGGGTTCCATGTAATACATTTTGCAAATTTGTTAATAAATAAGTACTTGGGACTACGGTAAATCCCCTGTTTAATTCTGCATGAGAACGGGTTGAGTTTATAAATAAGATATAAAACCAAACCAGGCACATGATTGTGATTAAAATTAAAACCACGTAAGAAATGATTCTTCTCAAATGAATATTCATTCCTTTACTAGCTTTCATATTCGTCTGTTCCATTATTTCTTGACTCCTTTCTCATATCCCATAGCTTTGAAAATAATCAAGCTCAGGATTCCTGTAATGATAAATAAGAGAACGGATAATGCTCCACCTAGACCATAATTCTTAGAGTACAAATGCATATTCAAGTACATAATCAATGTCATAGATGAGCCAACAGGGTCTCCTGATCCACTTGTTAAAATCTGAGGTACATCAAACATCTGTAAACCTCCGATCAAAGAAGTAATCATTACATATAAGAGAATTGGCTTTAACAAAGGTAAGGTGATTCGATAAAAAATCTGAGTTGCATTTGCTCCGTCTACCTCTGCCGCTTCATAAAGGGAAGTATCAATCCCTAGCATTCCTGCTAATAAAAGTATAGTGGTATTACCAAACCACATAACGAAGTTCATAAAGGCAATTAACGCTCTTGTTGACCACACATGATTAAAGAACTGGTACGACTCTTTCAGAATTCCTGTGCCAACTAAAATGCTATTAATGGGTCCTACATTTGAAAATAAAGTAAAGAATAACATAGAAAACGCAGAAGCCATGATAAGGTTTGGCAGATAAATTACTGTTTTGAAAAATCTTTGACCTTTCAATCGAAGTGCCGGATCTGAAAACCACGCTGCAAGTAAAAGGGAGAATACAATCTGTGGTACAAATCCCATTACCCACATAATCAAGGTGTTTTTCGCATAGGTTAAAAGCTTTCCTGATTCTAATAGAGTTTTGTAGTTTTCAAGTCCGATGAAATTAGGACCGATGATTGTCAATCCATCTCGATAGTTTTCGAAAAAACTATTGTAGATTGTAGTAATTAATGGGATCATCTGAAAGATGATATAAGCCGTTGCAAACGGAATTAAAAAGATATAACCCCATCGATTATATTTAATGACGGCATTATTCTTAGAATTGCTCATTTCTATTTCCTCCACTTTTCTTATACGAAGGCATTCATAAAGCAAAAGCCCTCTGTTTTTACCTTATGAATGCCCGCCCGACTTCAGCCAGACGGGCACTCGTATAAGAATAATTATTTTATTATTAGTGTGACAATGCTGGGTATGTTGCCTCAACCTTATCATAGAACTGCTCTAATGCTTCTTCATAGCTTGCATTACCATCAAAGTAGTTCTTCATAGCTTCCTGGAACTTTTCATTACATCCCTGATCGTAAGATGAAATATTTGAAAGATCGATATTCTTAACACCTTCGCAGAAGATCTTGTTAGGATTCTGTCCACCAAGGATTTCTGACTGATATGACTCATCATTTGCAAAGTTCTCCATAACTACAGAGTTGTTTGCAAAATCATCATCGTCATTTACGATTTCTGTCAATACTGTTTCATCACAAGTCATGGTCTTCATAATATCTCCAACTAAGCCAGCGTTGTCTGTACCTGTTGCACCACAGATCCATGTACCACCCCAGAAGAATGACTGAGGACCAACACATAATCCCCAACGTCCTGAGTTAGCTACAGATCCTTCGTCATCAGCACCCATTGAGAAGTTGAATAACCAAGCTGGTCCAAAGTAGTTAAATACTTTTCCTTCTGGATAGAAGCCTGTTTTCCACTGATCTTCCCACATTGCTTCAGATGTTGTTTCTTTTGCATCAACCATTTCTTTTGACATTTCTACCCATGTAGCAATATTGTCATCGATCTGGATATTCTTATCTGCATCTACCCAAGGAGTAGTTACATTATTAGAAAATACTCTGTAAGAATCATTTGCTGTTGCTGTCATGTAGTATCCAGCATCTTTCATCTTCTTAGCAGTCTCACGATAAGTATCCCAATCCTTAACATATTCCTGAACTTCATCAGGTTCTTCTGTTCCCAAAACTTCCTTTGCAACATCTCTGTTGTAAATTAAAGCTGCTGGGCATCCCTGCCATGAAAGACCTTTTAATACTCCATTAGAATCTGTCATAACGTCTTTTGTATATTGATACTGATTTTTCGTATCCTCATCTGTAATTCCTAAATCCTCAACGCTCATTGTTGCATCGGTATCCACATATTTAAGCGCATAATCTGCTTCAACCAAGAACAAATCAACTTTATCATCATCTGATGCATCAGCCTGGTTTAATAATGCTTCATCAAGATTATTCTGGTATGCATTATCCTTTGAAGGAGTAATGTGCCAGACAACCTTTACATCACCAATCTTTCCTTCAACTGTACCAGCAACATCACCGTTATCATCTTCTGCTAAATCAGAGCCTGTTTCAGTATAATCAGAATAATGATCTGTTACACGGTTTTTGAACTCTTCATTCCAGCAATAGATGTTTAACACCTTTCCTTCGTCACTCACTTCCTGAGTAGCTGCTGCGCTGTCAGTTGAGTCACTGGATGCTGCTTTGTCTGCTCCTCCCCCGCAACCAACTAGTCCAAACAACATTGTTGCTGCAAGTGCGAGGCTTGCAATTACTTTCATTCGCTTCATTTCTTCTCCTCCTTAAAGCTTTTGATAAATTCTTTCATTAGCGGAGCCGCACATTCCACTAATAACTAAAAACTACTCCCTCAAAGTTGCAACAGATTTTCCTTCCAGAATTTTTCCGGAAATAATAATCTGTTCCGCAATGCAACTTTTTGGTTGTTCGATGGTTTCTATCAATTTCTTGGCAGAAACCCTTCCTATCTCTGCTGCGTTCTGATAATAAGTAGTTAGTTTAGGACGCAACACCTGAGACAGGTTAACTCCATCATATCCGGCAACACTAACGTCATCGGGTATGGAAAGTCCAAGTTTTTCCAGTGCATTCATTCCTCCAATATAGGAAAAATCATCCGGATACATAATTGCTGTTGGTGGATTATTTAAGGCCATTAGTTTTTTGGTAGCATCACTTGAGCTGTCTGGATCATGGAACCTGGCCTGAACGATGTACTCGTCAGGAACATTGATTCCCGATTCTTCCATAGCTTTATAAAATCCTTTCAATCGCTTCACTGTAACAGATGTTCTCTCACCATGAACAAAAGCGATTCTTTTATGGCCCTTATTAATAAAGTAATTTGCCAGAGAATATCCTCCATCTATGTTGTCAGATAAAATACTGCTTCTCTCATTTACTACATAATCAATTAGAACCACCGGTACTGAACTAGAAATTAGTTCTTGCATTTGTGGTGAAGAAAACTCTTCTGATACCATCAGCACTCCATCACAGCGTCGATATCTACAATGTTCTAAATAAGAACCGTAACCAATCACATCTGATATGAAGGTAATGTCGTATCCGTTTTTCTCAGCTTCTTCTTTGGCACTGTCCAATACTGCTGAAAAATATTCGTGAGATAAACCAGATCCCGTACTGTCCTTATAAACAACTCCTATATTATGTGAAGTGTTTGTTTTTAACTGTCGCGCTGCTGCATTAGGTAAATAATGTAAGTCTTTTGCACACGCACGTACAATTTCTTTTGTTTCCTCACTAACATCAGGATAATCGTTTAAGGCTTTGCTTACGGTAGCTGGCGAAACCCCGCATGCTTTCGATATTTCTTTTATTGTTGGCATTATCAAACCGTCCTTCCTCGAAGGTTTCGAACTCGTTTTCGTTAAATTCATTCTAAATCGATTTCGTAAGATTGTAAATGGTTTACTTTTCACATTAAATTTTCCGAAAAATTGTGCGAAACGCACAGTTTCGTTAGTTTCGTAAATTTATATATTTACAAATTTCCAAAAGGTTTCTATAATGATGAAAACCATTCCGAAATCGTGTTCGTTATTTTTATTTACATTATTTAGGAGGTTTATCAATGAAATATGGATACTTTGATGACGATAATAAAGAATATGTCATCACAACTCCAAGGACTCCACTCCCCTGGATTAATTATTTAGGATCTCAAGAGTTCTTCGGATTATTTTCAAACACCGCAGGTGGCTATGACTTCTATAAAGATGCAAAGCTTCTTCGGTTAACCCGATACCGCTATAACAATTCTCCATATGATTGTGGCGGTCGCTACTATTATATAAAGGATGGGGATCATGTTTGGAATCCAGGTTGGCAACCTGTACAAACAGAACTAGATTCCTATTCTTGTCGCCACGGGCTAGGATATTCCATTATAAATGGCGAAAAGAATGGTTTATCTGCTACCCTATTGGCATTTGTTCCTACAAATGACAATTGTGAAATTAATCAAATCACTCTAAAAAACAATTCTCCTAATAAAAAGGAGTTGGACTTGTTTAGTTACATTGAGTTTTGTTTATGGAATGCTGAAGATGATTCCACAAACTTCCAAAGAAACTTCTCAACCGGTGAGGTAGAAGTGATTGGAAGTACCATTTATCACAAAACAGAATTTCGTGAACGTCGTAACCACTATGCTGTATATACAGTAAACAAGGAAATCTCAGGCTTCGATACTTCAAGAGATGAATTTGTTGGTCTCTACAATGGAGCGTCTCATCCAAAGGCTGTATTTGAAGGCCAAAGTTCTGATTCTATTTGTCATGGATGGGCTCCGATTGGAAGTCATCATCTAAAAGTGACACTAAAACCTGGAGAATCTACTTCTTTTGTTTTCGTATTAGGATATGTAGAAGTTCCTAGAAATGAAAAATTTGAAGCTCCAAATATCATCAACAAAAAACCTGCCAAGGAATTGCTTCAAAAATATGATACAGATGAAAAAGTTGCAAAAGCTTTTGATGAGTTAAAAGCTTATTGGAACAACTTACTTTCTACTTATAATGTAGAAACTTCTGATGATAAATTAAATCGTTTA
>JAILMB010000177.1 GCA_024692825.1 Lachnospiraceae bacterium
GCACGAAGGGCCATATATAGAAGTTTCAAACGTTCCGTCTCGTCTACGCCTTCTCTTCCGTAGTAATCTGCGATTTCCAAAAAGTAGGTAGCGTACCAGATTCCATCAATATCCGTGCGAAGAGAATCGAAATAATTCTCAATGTCACTTTTGGAAATGGTATAGGAATCCCTTCCCCGAAAAGCTTCAAATGTTCCAAAGCTCAATGGATTCCCTGCTGCTAAAAGCGGGCTCTTTGGTCGTCTAGCACCTCGAACAAAAGCAGTGATTCGCCCTTGTTCCTTTGACAGTAACGTTATTCTTTTATCATATTCTCCCACCGGCATGGCTGTTAACACCATACCGGTTAAAAGTACACGATTATCCACTTATTCTTCATCCTTACGATATCCGAAGTTCGAAATCAAAAAGTCGGAATCTCTCCAATCTTTTTTCACCTTCACCCAAAGTTTCAAATTCACTTTGGACTCTAACATTTTTTCTATTTCATAGCGGGCATTGGTACCGATTTTTTTCAGCATTGCCCCTTGCTTTCCAATAATGATTCCCTTATGAGAATCTCGTTCACAAATAATTGTAGCTTCAATATCACAAATAGGATTCTTTCCTTCGCGATATTTCATGCGGTCAATGGACACGGCAATTCCGTGAGGCACCTCATCTTTTAAGGCATGAAGGGCCTTCTCTCGAATCATCTCTGCCACGATTTGTCTTTCCGGCTGATCTGTAATGGTATCTTCATCATAAAACATTGGTCCATAAGGCAAATACTTAAATATCAAATCCACTAAAACATCACAATTATCACCCTTTAAGGCAGAAACAGGAACTACCTCTGCAAAATCTACAAGATCCTTATAGGTAGCAATGACTTCTAAGATTTTTTCATGCGGTACGGTATCTACCTTATTGATTACAAGAATGACGGGAACCTTGGCCTTTTGAAGCTGCTCTGCAATATGTCTGTCTCCTCCACCAATAAAGGTATCCGGTTCCACCAGCCAAAGAATGACATCCACATCCTTCATAGCGGAGTTTGCAACATTTACCATGTACTCCCCTAATTTATTTTTAGCCTGATGAATTCCCGGTGTATCTAAAAAGACAATCTGTCCCTTTTCACTGTCTGTATACACCGTCTGAATACGATTTCTCGTGGTCTGAGGCTTGTTTGATGTAATAGCAATCTTTTGTCCAATCAACTGATTCATTAAAGTGGATTTTCCCACATTTGGACGCCCGATAAACGTAGCAAATCCTGATTTAAAATTATCTGTCATATATTCTCCTGACCTATACTAATTGTAAAATATTTTCAAAGAGTTCTTTTTCGTCCTCAATGGTGTTTTCATTTCCTACTACACAGATATATCCCTGATCCAATGCGGCACGAATCGGTGCTGCCAAGTGTTTAATATCTTCCGGTGTAGCATCAATGACTTCATCTCTTTCCTTTTGAAGGAGATTGATATTATTTCCTGTCATATAAGCAGTGAAGGAACGCATTCCGTTTTGGAATGGAGTAAGTGGCGTATCCATACCACTGATGGTTCCAATAATATATTTTGTCATATCTCTTTCATCTACCTCGAAGTTCTGCAAATACTTGTCAGTTCCTTCAAAAATGTCATTGGTAGCAGAAAGATTTGGATCTCTGTAGGATGAAAACATTAGGTTTCCGCTTCTGGCAAAATTACTTGAGCAACCATAGGCGCCGCCCTTTACACGAATGTTAATCCAGAAGTAATCATAGGATAAAATTACTTTTAGAATCTTCATTGCTCCACTATAATCAAATCCTGCGCTCTTAAAGTCTCCTGCACGACCAACATACTGAATCATAGCAGCTGTTTTGAATCCTTCATTTTTCTTTTCACAGGAAACTTCTAATTTGGTCTCTGGAATTTCTTCTGAGCAAAGTTCTTCCACAATTCCCGGTATTTCTAATTTTGCAAGAGCTAGGGCATTGTTATCACCTGTAGTGGAAACAATCATATTTTCCTGACGGAAAACTTTACTCTGTAATTTCTTTACATTCTCAATAAAGTCATCGATTCTCTCATCAAAATGATCTTCAAATTCTTTCAAATAATAGTAGTATGTAATACCGCTGATATCATCGGTAATCTTTGCAGGCTCTGAGAAATAAGATGTAGCTCGCAAAGAAGCTGCCGCATTACCGGAGTTATTAATACGTACCAACTGCTGGGCTCTTTCCTGCTGTAAGATTTCAAGAATACGCTTTTTATCATCAAATTTCGAATGGAAAAGCATCTGCTTCATCAATTCCACAGCTTCTGCTGCATTTTCATAGATATAACGAAGATGAACTTCGCTGACAAAGCGATAACCTCCATCGACTCTAGGGTAGAGTTTCAGACTATCAGATAGTCCTCCTGTTACCAAATTTACCTCATTGGCAAA
>JAILMB010000228.1 GCA_024692825.1 Lachnospiraceae bacterium
TCGGACCAGAGATTCGCTTACAGCTTCCTTCAGATTCCACCTCACGATGAACACCCTTGCTGTTCAGCTATACACTTCCCACTATCTGGGCGTGTTCGGGACTTTCACCCGTTAGAGCGCGCCCATGGCGCGCAAACCAAAAAAAGAAGAGAACCTCGTTCTCTTCTTTCCCAAAAAATTTCATGTTATTTTGCATTCCATGATGTGATTCCACTAGAGATGAAGTCACACAACTTGTCAATAAATACCTCTCTTGGAAGTGGATTATCACTGATTACCCAAAATACAAAGGAATCAATTACTGCTCCAGCAATAGCTGTCTGTAGCAATTCGCATTCATCCTTATTCTGAAGGGTACACTCCTCTTTCATCAATGTCACCATTGCCTCTTTTGCCTGGCGAATTAAATTGGACTGATTCTCCTTTTTCAAAAGAATCTTCATTGCTTTTTTATGAGGTTCAATTTTTGATAATAAACAATCCAATGGTTCTCTTGGATTCTGTGTAAGCTGAATCTGTGTAGGATACTTAAAGGTTTTACGCCATTTTTCAACTAACATATCCTCAACTGCATTGTGTAAATCACTTATGTCTCTATAGTGAGCATAAAATGTTCCTCTTGATAAATCGGCCTTTTCAAGAACTTCATTTACTGTTATCTTTGTATCTCCATGTTCAAATAACAAATCTAAATAAGCTTCTCTTAATCTTTCCTTTGAGCGAATAACGTCTCTTCTTTCCATACTGTTCTCCTAATTGCTAGTTATGCCCTTAGGCATATTCCTAATAACCACATTTACATTCATTTTTACCATATTATTGCGTAAATTTAAAGCGATTTTCTTCAATTATCTATGTTTTTTTTTCAAAAAGAGGTAAAATATAGAAGACATTATAATTGTTTCTTGTATTATGGGGGAGAGATAAATGAGAAAACAATTTCGCATGAAGGTCAGCGCACTGGCTCTTTCTATCTTACTATCTTTTAGTGTCCTATGGAATTTTTCTTCCATACCTTGTGTTTCCGCGGATTCATCTACAGATTTATCAGGATTAGATGTAGGGCAGACTACCATTCTTTATGATTCTAGTATCGGAATGCCTACCTCAGAAGCAAATACCATCGTCCAAACAGGAGACGGTTTTATATGGATTGGAAGTTACAGTGGTTTGGTTCGCTATGACGGAAATAGTTTTTACCGTTATGATTCCACCACCGGTATCACTTCTGTTGTGTCCATGTATGTGGACTCCAAACAGCGACTTTGGATTGGTACAAACGATAACGGCATTGCTCTTTTTAAGGATGGAGAATTTACTTTTTTACACGAAGATGATGGACTCCCTGCTTCTTCCATTCGTTCCATTAGCGAAACAGCCGATGGAAATATCGTTGTGGGTACTACACTAGGTCTTTGCTATATTGATTCAGACTTTAAGGTACATACGTATCAGCACGAATACTTAGACAAGGCTTATATCTACTCTCTTGTCCGGGGAGCTGACGAACTGGTTTATGGTCTTACCTATGATGGAGATGTCTTTCGCATAAATGGTACCGTGATTAGTGAATTTTACTATGGAAGCGATTTGGACTTTGGCGGATATATCTATAGTATCTGTCCTGATCCAAACGCCTTTGGATTTGTATTCCTTGGAACCAGCAACTCAAACATTGTATACGGAGATCTTTCTTCCGGTCTTACTCAGGTTATTGAATACGAAGCCACAGACCAGATTAGTATGAATGTCTTATATCTTTTAGGTCATGAGCTTTGGATTGGATCAAGTGATGGCATTGGCTATATCGACGTCACCACAGGGGAATACACCAAGCTAAACGGGGCAAAGATGAATTCTTCTGTAGAAGATATTATGGAAGACTACGAAGGAAATCTTTGGTTTGCTTCCTCTAGAGAAGGTGTTCTAAAAGTCACCACCAGTATCTTTACCGATATCAACCGAATCAACGGCCTTGAAGATACTGTTACAAACACCACCTGTATGTTTGGCGAAGATCTATATGTCGGAACTGACAATGGTCTTTTGGTAATGGACGGAGCTTATCAGTTAAAAGAAACGGAACTTACTTCTCTTCTAGAAGGTTCCCGTATTCGCGCCATTAAAAAAGATTCAAAAAATAACCTTTGGCTATGCACCTACAGTGATTATGGTTTGATTTGTCTCCATGAAGATGGAACCTTTGAATTCTATAACACCGATAATGGCATGCTTTCTAATAAGGTTCGTACAATTACAGAATTAGCTAATGGTACGATTTGTGTCGCCTTAGTTGGTGGCGTTCAGTTTTTAAACAATGGGGCAATTACCTCTACCTTTACCAGTGATGATGGTATCTCTGCTATGGATTCTTTGACTGTCTGTGAAAACGAATCCGCCCACGAATTATACCTTGGTACAGATGGTGATGGTCTATACATCCTTCCTGAAAGTGGCGAAGAATCTGAAGTGTTAAAATTTGGTTTAGAAAGTGGTCTTACATCTGAGGTTATCCTTCAGGTGAAGTTTGACCGCTTCCGCGATTTGTACTGGATTATTACTTCAAACTCTATAGCCTACATGAAAGACCATGAGATTACCACCATTAAGAACTTCCCTTATGCCAATAACTTCGATATCTTTTTCGATACCAATAACAACATTTGGGTTCTTTCTTCCAATGGTATTTACGTTGTGGACGCCGATGAACTGATTTCTGATGAAGAAGACATCATTTACACCCTTTACAATTCTGACTCCGGTCTTCCTCATGTAACCACTGCAAACTCCAGAAGCTATATCGACGGAGATGGTACTTTATACATTGCCGGAACCACAGGTATTTCAAAGGTAAATATTTACGACGACATCAAAATCGAAGATGCCCATTTAATCATTCCTTTCATTGAAGTAGATGATAAAACCTACTACATTGACGAAACAAACAGCATTACGATTCCTTCCACTGCAAAGCGTGTAACCATTTACAGCTATGCACTATCCTATACCCTAAACAACCCGGAGTTAGAGTATTATTTAGAGGGATTCGACGACGAGATTTTTTCTACTACAAAAAGAGACATTACCGATGTCACCTATACAAACCTGGATGGAGGTTCCTATGTCTTCCACCTGAAAACCGTTGCTTCTTCTGAAGATAATATCCAGGAAGTAACCGTTACCATAAAAAAAGAAAAAGCCATTTGGGAACATACCTGGTTTGATGTACTGATAATATTCCTTATTATCTTTGCTATTGTTTCCCTCTTCTACTTATACTTCCGTAGAAAGAACAAAATATTAGAACAAAAGCACAAAGAAAACAGGATCTTAATCAAACAGATTACAAAAGCATTTGCGAAGACCATCGATATGAAAGACCGCTATACAAATGGTCATTCCTTTAGGGTTGCAAACTACACGAGAATGCTTGCTGAAAAACTGGGATATACCAAAGAACAAACAGAAGACATGTACAACATCGCCTTACTGCACGATATTGGAAAGCTTTCTATTCCAGATGCGATTTTGAACAAACCTGAAGGCTTAAACGATGAAGAGTACGAGATCATGAAGTCTCACGCTGCCAAGGGTCAGGAAGTATTGGAAGAGATTACCATTGCTCCTGATTTGGCAATCGGTGCCGGTTACCACCACGAGAGATTAGACGGCAAAGGTTATCCTCATGGATATACCGCAGATGAAATTCCTATGGTAGCTCAAATCATCGCTGTAGCTGATACATTTGACGCCATGTACTCTACGAGGCCTTACCGAAAGAAACTTCCAATACAGACTGTTTTAGACGAGTTACAAAGGGTGGCTGGCACTCAGGTAAACAAGGACGTTGTAGAAAAACTGATTGAGCTGGCCGACGAAGGAAAAATCAAATAAAAAATCATGAAATAAAACAGGACCTTGGTACTTCCAAGATCCTGTTTTTTCTTGAGATACATTCTCTATATATTCTCTAATAATATATTCTCTATATCTATTTCAAATAATTTCTATTAGCGATAGTCAGATACGTTGGATGAGTCTACCTTTTCAAAGTCTACCCAAATGTATTTTCCATCTTCACTAGCACCCTCAATATCAGAAATGCTTCCGCCTTTTCCCATAGCTTGAATTGCTTCTACTGCTTTCTGGGCCTGGCCGGTTGCTGACTGTAATACAGTAAACTGAATTCCGCCTGCTGCAATGGAAGCACAACCATCTTCTGTTGCGTCAACACCGCAGACCGGAATATCCTTGGTAGAAATTCCATTGTCTTGCATGTACTGAACTACTCCTAAAGCCATAGAATCGTTGTTACAAATAACTGCATCGTATTTTGCACCAACCTTTGCAGCCACACCCATGTACTCATAGGCTGTTTCTGTTGACCAGTTTGCATAATCAGAAAATGTAATATTTACATCTACACCATTATCTCTAAGATAATTTAATACCGCTTTGGTACGACCTTCTGTAGCAGAATGTCCCTTTTCACCCTTAATCATAATCAGCTTCATGGAAGAAGGTTTTCCAAGCTTATTCAAAACATACTCAGCTTCAAATTCTCCTGCCTTTTTCTCTGGAGAACCAACATAGACGTATTTTGAATCCTTTAATAAATCTTCTGTAGGCTCATTATTTACAAATACAATTGGCATATCTCCAGCTGCCACTTCCATCTGAAGTGCTGTATTTACATCCGTTAAACGACAGATACAACCGGCATAACCATCGGAAGCTGCCTTCTCGATGATAGCCTTTTGATTATCAACACTGCTTCCGCTCTCCTGATAATCAAGATCCACTCCAAGCTCCTTTGCTGAGGAAACAATCGCATCTGCTAAGCTGGCTCTAAAGGTATCTTCCACATCGGGAAGCACAAATAATATTTTTCCACTACTGGAGGAAGAACTTCCGGAAGAAGATGCTCCACATCCACTAAACATTCCTAATGTAAGGACTGATATCAATAAACAAGCCAATAAACGACTCTTTTTGTTTTTATTCATTCTCATCTTTCCACCTCCTAAATCTTAAACTGTGCAACATGATCTGCCAAAGTCTGAGAAGTATCTGCTAACTCATGTGAGTTGTCAGCTACATCCTGAGAACTTTGTGTAATGTTATTTGCATGTTCCACCATGTCTCTGGAAGTTTCGAGAATCTCATCTGTAGAAGCAGCCTGCTCCTCAGAAATAGCAGCTACATTTGTAGCAACGTCATTTACAGTAGAAATATTATCTACTACTGCATTCAATCGTTCATTTGACAATTCGATGTTCTGATAAATCTGATCAAATGTAGCAATTGCCTTATGAATCAATTCTGAATTCTCTTCAATACTCTGTGCCGATTCATTGGCCTGATCGATTACATCAGAGATCAACTTTCGAATCTGCTGAATCAGGTTTGCAATATCTGATGCAGACTGTGAAGAGTTATTTGCAAGGTTTCCAATTTCAGAAGCTACGACTGCAAAACCTCTACCAGCATCTCCTGCTCTTGCAGCTTCAATAGAAGCATTTAAGGAAAGGAGGTTTGTTTCATCTGCAATTTCACCAATCATTCCAACAATGGAAGTAATCTCTTCGGAAGCAGTTCCCACCTTATCAATGGATTCCGCCAGGGTTTTGTTTGCGCTTTGAATTCCCTCCATAGCGATTCCAAGCTGTTCCATATCTTCACGGCCCTTCTTTGAAATCTGTACAGTTTCCTGCATTGCTTCGCTGGCCTTATCCGAATTATCTCTTGTATCTGAAACTACCATTGCAAGAGTAGTTGCGTTTTCTGCGATTTCTGTAACTGCAACTGAAAGCTGGTTAACTGTATTATTTAATCCTTCCATGGCTTCTGCCTGAGAAGAAGAAGCATCATACATGGATTTTGATACTTCATCAGAGTTTTCTGACTGTTCTTTTAATTTTGCTGATTCAGAGTTAATACTTGAAAGCATATTTCTCATACTGTCAACAAACTCTCGAACCTTTGCTCCCATAAGTCCAATTTCATCATTGCTGTCTGTTGTAATATCAATGGTGAAATCACCGGCAGACATATCTGAAATGTTTTGTGTAATCACTGCCAATGGCTTAAACAAATGATTTGTCATAGCAAGAATAATCACTACCAAAAGTAAAATTGCAATTACACCAGTCCCAAACAAAATAAATGTCAACTGCTGTACGGATGCATAAACAACGGAAACAGGTACATAGGATACAAGTAACCACTCTGTTCCTGAAATTTCACTAAAGCTGACTAAATTACTTGCAATAGTGGTCTGTGTGTAAGTACGAGTAGAAAGTTTTTCTGCCACGCCACTCATAAGTTCTGAACTGTCCTCAGAAATATTTGTTCCTACCTTATTCGCATCACGATGCGCTAAGATGGTGTTATCTGAAGTATCTACTAAGAAAGAAGATGCTCCATCCATTTTTACACCTGAGTTAACAATTACGCTAATCTGGTCTAAAGTAACGTCAGCAGAGATGACTTTAATCTCACCGCTTTGGTCATTTAAAATACCTGATGC
>JAILMB010000145.1 GCA_024692825.1 Lachnospiraceae bacterium
GAAAGAGTATCTGGATTTGGCCGGTGGAGAAGCGACAGGAATTATAAAAGTAAAGGCTGCCATTGGTGCACCTTTTTCTATCAGCCGAAAGTTTTGGCTTCGCTTTGCAAATGGCGTCTTTTCCATGTATAAAAATGATGATTCAGAGTACGTGGTAGTACCTACGGGACGTCGTCATTTTAAGGGAGAGATTTATAAACGAAGTGACTTTGCTGTAGGACGTGAGGTGACTTTTGAAGGAGAGCGTGTGCTGGTACCAAAGGAAACAAAAGCCTATTTAGAGAGATTGTTTGGGTCAAGCTATATGGAACTTCCTCCAGAGGAAAAGCGTGAGCACCATATGGTATATGAAATGGAGTTAGGTCATGGAGCAAAAGAAGATTAGGATTTTACTTTTAACCAACCGTGATTCTGATAATACAGGGGATCAGGTAATCGAGGCCTGCGATATTTCACTCATTGGGGCCGCAATGAAAAATCTTGGATATGCACCGGACGAATACGAAATAAAGTCTAGAGCTGCATCCATCGTAAATAAAGCCTACGTGGCGACAAAAAAACCGGAACTGTTAGAAACAGCAAGACGGGCCATAAAAGATGCGGATATGGTAATCTTTGGCGGAGCTCCGGTCTTTAATTATACCTATCAGATTTTTTCGGAACGAACTGCCATTACTTTAGATCTTTGCAAAGAGTATCATGTGCCGGTGTTGTTTTCTGCAGTGGGCATCGAATACTTTAATCCGAAAAATGAAAAATGCAGACGAATTACAGAGGCAGTAAACTATGAGGTAGTGCGACAGGTTACCTGCCGGGATGATTTTGAATCTTTAGAGAAGATGAAAAAAAGAGAGGATTTGACCATAGATAAGGTGGCAGATCCTGCGGTTTTTACCTCAGAGATTTTTTCAAACTTTAAAAAGTTAGAAGATAAAACAGTGGAAGGTCGTCAGAAAAAAATCGGTCTTTTCATTCTTCGAGCAGGCGGATTTACCGCCAATGGAAATAAGCTTCCCTGGCGAAAAGCAGCGAGATTTTGGATGGGACTTATTGAAGAAATCAAATCCCGTGGCTATGACTATGAAGTGTTAACCAGTGGAAACTTCGGAGATGAAGCCTTTGTGGACCGACTGATTCGTGACTATGGGTTAGATACCAATAAGGCAGTCTTTAATATCAATACTCCAGAGGATATGGTCAGCCGTATCTATGGATATGATGGGATTGTCTCCTGTAGATTGCATCCAAATATCTGCGCTTATTCCATCAAGGTACCTGCCATTGGACTTTTATGGAATATGAAGGTTCAGGGATTTTATGATTCCATCGGCTATGGAAAGCGGGTGTTATCCGTAAAGGAAATGGAGTCAAAGAATGTGCTTGATTCCTTGGAAGTAGCCATGGAAGAAGGGGTGGAGCAAAATAGAGAATTTCGCATGAGCGTCTACGAGAGCTTATTCCGCGGAATCGGCGAGATCCTAGGTGTGGAAAAAACACCCTATACATACGAAGAACTACTGGAAAACCTTCCAAAGTTTATGGGAACCTCCCCTCAGGAGAGAAGAAATAAAACCCAGCGGAAGTTTCGACGAATCTATGAGAAATTTAATTCCTATTCGGATTTATTAAAGACTTTCCAGTCTAAAAAGGGAGTGCGCTATCTGTTTAAGAAGTGGAAGAAATATGGTAAAAAGAGCTTATAACAAAGTAAAACGAGAAATCAGAAATAAACGCTACGAAAACAAATATGGAAATCACGTCATAAAGATTTTACTTTTGACCAATCGTGATTCTGATAATACAGGAGATCAGGTGATTGAAGCCTGTGATATTTCCCTGATTCATGCAGTGATGGCAAACCTTTCCATTCCACGAAAGTTTTATACCATCGACTCTCATGCAGCTTCCATTGTCACAAAGGAATACGTGGCAAAGCGGGATGAGAAGATGCTAAAAAATGCAGAGAATCTCATTAAAGATGCGGATATGGTAATCTTTGGTGGAGCTCCTATGTTTAACTATACCTATCAGATTTTTTATGAGCGCACAGCCATTACCATTGAACTTTGTAAAAAGTACAACGTGCCCGTGATTTTTTCTGCGATTGGTATTGAGTACTATCGCCAGGAGAATGAAAAGTGTCAAAGAATCACAGAGGCAGTAAATTTAGATGTAGTAAAACAAATCACCACAAGAGATGATTTTGAATCTCTTGAGAAGATGAAAAAACGTGAGGATTTAGTCGTTGCCAAGGTCTCAGATCCAGCAGTGTTTTCCAATCGTGTTCTTCGAAACTTTAAGGCAGATGTGCTTCGCGAAAACGGCGAAGACATCGTAGAACAAAGACAAAAGAAAAAGATTGGCCTCTTCGCCTTCCGCGCTTTTGGCTTTAAGGACAATGGCTATGACTTTTCCCCGGAGCAGGCCATTGCCCTGTGGAAGGATTTGCTAAAAGAATTCGAAGATCGTGGATATGAAGCACAGTTTATCACAAACGGTCACTATGGAGATGAGGCCTTTTTAGATTCTTTGGTTCGCCAGCACGGAGTACCGGTAAAAAAATGTGTCTTTAATATTAATATGTTAGATGATTTGATCCCTCATATTTCCGATTATGATGGAATCGTATCCTGTCGTTTGCATCCATCCATCATCTCCTATTCTATGGGCATTCCTTCTGTGGGATTAAAGTGGAATATGAAGGTTCAGGGATTTTATGATGCCATTGGATATGGAAATCGAGTGATTCCTGTGGAAGAGCTTACGGCATCTCACGTGGCAGATGTACTGGAAGAAGCCATGAAAGAGGGCGTAATGCACGACAGGGATTTTCAACTTTCTGTCTATGAGTATTTGTTCCATGGCATAAAAAATATTTTGGGCCGTGACGGGAAGTGTTATACTTATGAAGAACTCTTAGAAGCCCTTCCTCCATTTAATGGAACCTCAAAAAAGGAAGCAGGCCTAAAGATTGAACGAAAGCTTCGCCGTAGTTATGAAGGATATAACAGGGCGAGAAGAGAAGTACTTTCATTAAAAGAAGAGAAGAAAGGAAGATAGGATAAAAGGCATCCTATGATAAAATCATGAATATAGCAGTTATTTTTGCAGGTGGCAGTGGCACCCGTATGGGAGCTGGAATTCCAAAACAGTATTTAGAGATTAACGGAAAGCCAGTGTTGATTCACACCCTTCAGCTATTTGAATATCACAATGAAATCGATAAGATTTATCTGGCAGTGCCGGAGGATTTTATTCGCTATACCCAAAGTCTTGTGGAGGAGTATCACATTCACAAGGTAGAGGATATTATTGCAGGTGGAGACAGTGCTCAGGATACTATTTATCGTGGCATTGAGCGCGCATCAAAGGACAATCCAAAGGATTCCGTTGTACTTTTACACGATGGGGTACGACCATTTGTATCCTATGATGTGATTTCAAGAAATATTGCAGGGGTAAAGGAAAAGGGAAATGCCATTACCTGTACTTCTTGTTTTGAGACCATTTTGATTTCCGAAGATGGAGAGACTGTAACCAGGGTTCCTTATCGTAAAGAAACCTTTGCAGCTCAGGCTCCTCAGAGTTTTTATTTAGGAGATATCCTGGAGGCACACAATGAAATCAGACGTCGCCCTGAGGGATATACGGACATGGTAGATGCTTGTACCATTTATAAGACCCTTGGAAAAGATGTCAACATGGTTGAAGGAAATCGTGGAAACATTAAGGTAACCACACCGGAAGATGTGTATATGTTTCGGGCACTCTTACAGTATCGGGAAAACGAGCAGACCTTTGGCCTTGGTATGACAGACCAGATCAATGCACGAATGGAGAGCTTTCGCTAGGAAGACAGACTGATTCTTTAGGAATTTTTAGGGACTAATTTTATGGAAAAATGGATTTCGTATTTGGCATATACTGCCGGAGTATTAAAGGAAAACATTTGGGGCGATTCTTATCACTGGATCGCCCTTTTGGCGTTTTTTATATTTATGATCTTTGTAGGAAGAAAAAAATATCCTGCAGGACATTTGCTTTTTTATCCCCTTTTGGCCTTTGTGATCTTGGCCTGTCCTATATGGGGACTGTTTGTGGAGAAGGTTCCAGACTATGAAGAGTATTACATCAGGCTCTATACCATTATGCCCTGGATTGTATTTTTAGCCTTTGGCGGAGTGGTTCTTTTAGGTGCTTTAAAAAAGCCTTTTGTTCGAATGGCAGGCTTTGGGGCAATGGTAGTACTACTTGTGGTCACAGGAAGCTTTGTCTATTCCAATCCACAAAAAGGCACAGTGGGATATTTGGGAGGAAGCCCCTCCTATCGACTGGTGCAAAGAGAAAACTGGTGGAAGATTCCATCAGATGCCATGGATGCAGGGTATTTGATTTTAGAGGACGCTCCAAAGGGAGCAAGAGTGTTAGCAAAGTATCAGGTAGGAGCTTACCTTCGTCAGTATTCGTCCAAAATCGAACTTACCATTTCGGGAGCCCAGGCCTACCGTGAATCCTGGGGTGGATGGGCCCATTTGTTCCGCACCGATGAACCGGATGTGGAAGCTATTACGGATTTGGCTGAACAAACCGAAACGAAGTATTTGGTGTTTAAGAATATTTCTGAAGAAGTAGAAGAGGAATTCTTATCTGCAGGATGGGAGGTCCTTTCCTATACAGGAACAAAAAGATATGTAGTTTATAAGTTAGGATAAGGGTTATGTTTGATATCGTACATCTTTTGATTTTTTTCATATTGGGATTTTTCTTACCCGTCATCGTAGGATTAGAAGTCAGTGCCCATTACAAAGGTACAAAGATTCAAAAGCTTTGCATCTCCTATGCTTCAGGTACCTTTTTTTTAGTGGCCTTATTTGAAATCCTACAATCCATAAATCTGTTTATGGGACAGAGCTTAAAGATTCTTGCTGTGACATTTTTGATTTTATCCCTCTTTGTATGTGCAAGAAACTTTGTGCTGTATATGGATGAACTGGTTTTCTTTGTAGAAAAAACTCCTATAAAAAAGGTGATTCAATCTACAGGAAATGAAACAAGGGCCATGTTTCGCTCTGCAGAAAAATTTGAGTATCACGCCATTGGATTGTTTTTTGTATTGATGGTGGGAGTTCAGATTTTTGCCCTGGTCTGGTTTCGAGATGTGCAGTTTGGTGACAATTACTTCCATACGGCAGCTATTGTAGATGCAGTAGAGACGGGAAAGATCTGGCGGGTAGAGCCGGCTACGGGAATCGATGTGTACACCTTCTACTGGAGACATCGCTTTGGCGGATGGGATATGTATTTGGCGTATCTATCCTATGTGACCGGGATTACACCGGCGGTATTTGTCTATACTCTAGAACCTATCATGGCTATTCTTTGGGTGTATTCTGTTATTGTATGTTTGGGAAGTGAGCTCTTTAAAGAGAAGCTGAAAATTCGATATTTTTGTGCCCTTATGTCGGTGCTAATGCTCTTTGGCCAGTATAACTTTGTTTCTACCAATGGGTATCTTATGAATCTTCCATGGGCAGGAAGAGGACTTTTATATGGCGTATGTGTGTTATGGGTGTTTTATTTGACCCTTCATTTCTTCCCTGACTGGAATAAAAAGGCAAAGAAC
>JAILMB010000245.1 GCA_024692825.1 Lachnospiraceae bacterium
TGCTAAGGGTATAGGTCGGGTGACCGGCGCGAGGGTTCAAATCCCTCCTTCTCCGTTATATATGGCGCCATAGCCAAGTGGTAAGGCAAAGGTCTGCAACACCTCTATCACCAGTTCGAATCTGGTTGGCGCCTCTCATCCCTCGATATTTCTATCGAGGGATTTTTTTATAAAAAAGATTGTTAAAAGATTTTCAAAAAAAGCATTGACAAAGGAATAGTAAATAGGGTAAAGTATCTCACTGTAAGACAAAGGCGTCTTGAACTTAAGGGTTCAAGGCGCCTTTTTTTATATAAAAAAGAAAAAGGAGGTATATCAATGTGTTCAATCATCGGGTTTTTAACAGCAGATGAAAGAAAAGAAGTTGAAGAAGCGCTGTTAAAAACATACTCGAGAGGCCCTGACGCCACAAAAATTATTAAAACGAAAAGCGGGTATCTGGGATTCAATCGACTCTCAATTATGGGACCGACCATGAACGGTATGCAGCCTTTTATGTATAAAGACAAACAGACCATTACAAATGAAGATGAAACAGCAGATGTTGTTTTAGTATGTAATGGAGAAATCTACGGCTTTCGATCACAAAAAGAAGAATTAATTGCAAAGGGGCATAAATTTATAAGTGAATCGGACTGTGAAATCTTACCTGCTATGTATTTAGAATATGGTACAGATATGTTCGAAAAACTGGATGCTGAATTTGCTTTAATCTTATACGATGGAAAAAATGATTCCTATATCGCAGCAAGAGATCCAATAGGAATAAGACCTCTTTACTATGGTCAGAAAAAAGATGGAAGTTATGTATTTGCTTCAGAACCAAAAAATATTGTTGGAATTGTAGAAAACATACTCCCCTTCCCTCCTGGTCATTATTTTAAAGATGGAGAATTTGTCTGCTATAAAGATATTTCAAAACCAAAGGCATTACATGATGATGATTTAGATACAATCTATAAAAACATTCATGATAAATTAATTGATGGAATTAAAAAGAGATTAGATTCTGATATGCCTGTCGGATTTCTATTATCCGGTGGACTTGATTCCTCTTTGGTATGCGGAATTGCTTCAAGCCTTTCTGATAAACCAATTGAAACCTGGGCTATTGGAATGGATATCGATGCTATTGATTTAAAATATGCTCGTCAGGTTGCAGATTACATTCATTCAAATCATCACGAAGTGATTATTACAAAGAAGGATGTACAGGAAGCCCTGGAGGAAGTAATTAAGATTTTAGGAACCTATGACATTACAACAATTCGAGCATCTATGGGAATGTATCTGGTTTGCAAATACATTCATGAAACCTCAGATGTAAGAGTGATTTTAACCGGTGAGATTTCAGATGAGATTTTCGGCTATAAATATACGGACTTTGCTCCAAGCCCAGAGGAGTTTCAGAAAGAAGCCGAAAAGCGAATTCATGAGATTCATATGTATGATGTGCTTCGGGCAGATCGATGCATCAGCGTAAACTCACTTGAGGCAAGGGTTCCATTTGGAGATTTGGATTTTGTTGATTATTGTATGGCCATAAATCCAGATAAGAAAATGAATCACTACAATAAAGGTAAGTATTTACTTCGAAAGGCATTTGAAGAAGAAAATTGTATTCCGGAGGAAATCCTTTGGAGAGAAAAAGCAGCTTTTTCTGATGCTGTAGGACATTCCTTAAAAGACGATTTAGTAGAGGTGGCAGAAAACACATATAGCGATGAAGCTTATGAAAAAGCCATTAAAAAATATGACTTTGCCACACCTTTTACAAAAGAATCTTTATTATATCGAGAAATATTCGAAAAGTATTATCCAAATCAGGCTAAGATGGTCATTGATTTTTGGATGCCAAATAAAAACTGGGAAGGCTGTAATGTATCGGATCCTTCCGCAAGAGTGCTTTCAAATTATGGTGAAAGCGGCGTATAAATTAGTATTATATAAAATCACATTATATAAGGAACAAAGGCGTTCCGAAGTTTTAAAGGACTTCGGGGCGCCTTTTATAATGAAAGGAGCTTTTTATGGAAAAGAAAAATGTACCTGAAATGTTTGGATCAATGGTGTTCGATGATCGCGTAATGAGAGCTAGACTTTCTGATAAGGTTTATAACTCATTGAAAAAAACAATTGATGAAAATGTAAAGTTGGATCCAGCAGTTGCTGATGCAGTTGCTCAGGAAATGAGAGATTGGGCAGTTGAAAAAGGTGCTACTCACTTTACTCATTGGTTCCAGCCATTAACTGGTGTAACAGCAGAAAAGCATGATAGCTTTATTAGCCCTTCTCCTGATGGCGGTGTTATTATGGAATTTTCTGGAAAAGAATTAATAAAAGGCGAACCTGATGCTTCATCTTTCCCTTCTGGTGGACTTCGTGCTACCTTTGAAGCTAGAGGTTATACAGCATGGGATCCTACATCTTATGCATTTATAAAAGATCATACCCTTTGCATCCCTACAGCATTTTGCTCATACGCTGGAGATGCATTGGATAAAAAAACACCTTTACTTCGCTCTATGCAGGCACTTAACCGTCAGGCAAAGAGAATCCTAAAATTATTTGGAAAAGATGTAAAGTATGTAAGAACCAGTGTTGGACCAGAACAGGAATACTTCTTAGTAGATAAGGAAATGTTCGAGAAGAGACCGGATCTTATATACACAGGAAGAACTTTATTTGGTGCTATGCCTCCAAAGGGACAGGAATTAGATGATCACTACTTCGGAGTGATTAAGCCAAGAGTTTCTGCTTTTATGGAAGACTTAAATGATGAACTCTGGAAGTTAGGAATTCTTGCAAAGACAGAACATAACGAAGTAGCTCCTGCTCAGCATGAACTTGCACCAATTTACTCTACTACTAACGTAGCAACCGATAATAATCAGCTTACTATGGAAATTATGCAGAAGGTTGCTAGAAAACACGGTATGGTTTGCCTTTTACATGAAAAACCATTCGCAGGTGTCAACGGTTCAGGAAAGCATAACAACTGGTCAATGGCAACAGATACTGGTGTAAACCTACTTTCCCCTGGAGATACCCCTTATGAAAATGCACAGTTTTTACTCTTCTTAGCAGCAGTAATTCAGGCTGTGGATGATTACCAGGATTTGTTACGTTTATCAGTAGCAACCGCCGGAAATGATCATAGATTAGGAGCTAATGAAGCACCTCCAGCAATTATTTCCGTATTTTTAGGTGATGAACTTTCCGCTATCTTAGAGGCGATTAAAAACGATACACCTTATGAAGGTCAGGAAAAAGTAATTATGAAGTTGGGTGTACATTCCTTACCCAGATTTTCGCGAGACACCACTGATCGAAACAGAACTTCTCCATTTGCTTTTACCGGCAACAAGTTTGAATTCCGTTCCTTAGGTTCAGCTAATAGTATCGCTTGCTGTAATATCATGTTAAACTCTGCGGTAGCGGAAAGTTTAAAACAATATGCAGATCGTTTGGAAGGTGCAAAAGACTTCGAAAGCGAATTGCATGAATTAATCCGTGAAGTAATTAAGAAACATGAACGTATCTTATTTAATGGAAATGGATATGGTGATGAGTGGGTGAAGGAAGCTACAGAAGTTCGTGGCTTATCTAACTTAAAGACCACTGCTGATGCTATGCCTCATTTATTAGATGAGCAGAATAAAAAGATGCTTATGGAACACAAGGTATTCTCAGAAACAGAGCTTCATTCAAGATGTGAAATTATGTTGGAGAATTACTGTAAGACAGTTAACATCGAAGGACATACCATGGTTGATATGGTAAAGAAAGATTACCTTCCAGCCATTGAAGCTTATATGTATCGTCTGGCAAAAACAACTTCATTAATGAAGTCTGTTAGCTCAAAAGTAAAATGCAATTATGAAGTAACCACTATGGAGCGTTTGTCAGAACTTACAGATGAGATTTTAGTAAAGGTTACTGATTTAGAGCAGGAACTTAAGAACTTAGGCGACTTTGAAGATATTATAAAGACTTCTGAATCTATTAGAGACTGTGTTCTTCCGAAGATGGAGGAATTAAGAAGCTTTGTAGATGAAGCAGAACTTTTAACTTGTGAAGACTGCTGGCCAGTTCCAAGTTATGGAAAATTACTTTTTAGTGTTTACTAAAATTCAAAGGAAAAAAGATTACTTTTAAAAATAATAACATCCCACAAAGGCGTGGTAATGCTTTTAGGGGATGTTATTTTTTTATATACATTTAGAGGAGGAAACATAATATGAGTGAAGAAATTATGTCTTATGTAGACGGCCAGGTATTTGGCGTCTGGTTTTTAATCGGAGCAGCATTGGTGTTCTGGATGCAGGCAGGATTTGCAATGGTAGAAGCAGGATTCTCCAGAGCAAAGAATGCCGGTAATATTTTAATGAAGAACTTAATGGACTTTTGTATTGGTTGTGTAATGTTCATCATTATTGGATTTGGACTTTTGTTAGGAGAAGATTTCCTTGGATTTATTGGTAAGCCAGGATTTGATATCATTACCAATTATGCAGAGTTTGATTGGTCTAACTTTATTTTTAACTTAGTATTCTGTGCAACAACAGCAACTATCGTATCTGGTGCTATGGCAGAGCGTACAAAGTTCTTAAGCTACTGTGTATATTCCGCAGTAATTTCAGGTTTGATTTATCCAATTGAAGCTCACTGGATCTGGGGCGGTGGCTGGTTGGCAAACCTTGGCTTCCATGATTTCGCAGGTTCATGTGCCATTCATATGGTAGGTGGTATTGCTGCTTTAATCGGTGCAAAAATGGTTGGAGCAAGAATTGGTAAATTTGAAAAAGATAAATCAGGAAAGATTACAAAGGTTAATGCTTTTCCAGGTCATAATATCGTAATCGGTGCTCTTGGTGTATTTATTTTATGGCTTGGCTGGTATGGATTTAACGGAGCTGCTTGTACTTCTACAGATCAGTTAGCTTCTGTATTTGTAACAACAACAATTGCTCCTTCTGTAGCAACCGTTGCTTGCTTGATTTTCACATGGCTTCGCTATGGAAAACCTGATGTTTCTATGTGTTTAAATGCTTCTTTAGCTGGTCTTGTAGCAATTACAGCAGGATGTGATGTAACAGATGCTCTTGGCGCATTTATTATTGGTTTAGTTGCAGGACTTTTAGTTTGCTTTGGTGTTTGGTTCTTAGATTATGTATTAAGAATTGACGACCCTGTAGGTGCAGTTGCAGTACATATGATCAACGGTGTATGGGGAACAGTTGCAGTAGGTTTATTTGCAACAACAACAGCTCCTGGAAATGACACAATGACAGGTCTTTTCTACGGCGGTGGCGTATCACTTCTTGGAATTCAGTGCTTAGGTGTATTAACAGTTGCTGGTTGGACATCAGTTACAATGATTTGTGTATTTGGTGTAATTAAAGCAATTATGGGACTTCGTGTTTCAGAAGAGGAAGAAATCGAAGGACTTGATGTTATGGAACACGGCCTTGCATCTGCTTATGGCGGATTTTCAATTGTAGATATGTCAACAGGTACTATGGTAGCAAATGAAAATACCTCCCTTGGTATTAGCGAATATGAATCAGCTACAGAAGCTGCTCGTCGTGCCTCCGTACCAGTGGAAAACATGGCTGAAACAGTAAAGAACACTTCTTTGGATTCAGGAATTTATAAAGTAGTAATTATTACAAAATTATCCAGATACGATAAGATCAAAAAAGCGTTAAACGAACTTGGTGTTTCTGGTATCACTGTAACACAGGTAACAGGATGTGGTATCCAAAAGGGTGCTGGACAGATGTACCGTGGTGTTGAAATGGATTTAACCTTACTTCCTAAGATTAAACTGGAAGTTGTAGTTTCAAAGATTCCTGTAGAGTCCGTAATTGAAACTGCTAAGAAAACTCTTTATACAGGAAAGATCGGCGATGGTAAAATCTTTGTATATCCTGTAAGCAAGGTAGTTAAAATCAGAACAGGTGAAGAGAATTACGAAGCGTTACAGGACGTAGAATAATAAAATTCTTGACAGAGTTGTCTCATCAATAGTAGAATGGAACAGTCAATGAAGACATTCTATATGATAATTGATTGAGACAAGGGCGTCTTTGGTCTTAGGGCCAAAGGCGCCTTTTTTTTGTGTATGGAAAAGAAAAAGGAGGACGAAAACATGGAAACCAAGAGGGACTTGGTGCGCAGGAAAGGACTGTATAATGAAGCATTTGAACACGATAACTGTGGTATCGGAGCCATCATTGACATTGAGGGAAAAAAGAGCCACAGCTTAGTAGATGATGCTCTTTCTATTGTTGAAAAGTTAGAACATCGTGCCGGTAAAGATGCGGATGGAGAAACAGGAGATGGTGTTGGTATTTTAACTCAGATACCACATAAATTTTTTGTTAAAGAATTAAAGAAACAGGGAGTGAAACTTCCAAAAGAAAGACAATACGGTGTAGGTATGTTTTTCTTTCCACAAAATGATTTGGATATGAGACAGGCAAAGTCGATGTTTGAAATCATTGTAAGAAAAGCAGGATTAAACTTCATCGCCTGGAGAGAAGTGACTTCTGCTCCGGAAGTATTAGGAAAAAGGGCCAGAGAATGTATGCCAAATATCGTCCAGGCATTCATTGAAAGACCAGAAGATATAGAAGAAGACATTGATTTTGACCGTAAACTCTATGTAATTCGTAGAGAGTTTGAGCAAAGTAGCGCAAATACCTATGTGCCATCTTTGTCATGCAGAACCATTGTTTATAAGGGAATGTTCTTAGTAGGTCAGTTACGAACATTTTTCACAGATTTAATGGATAGTGATTATGAGTCAGCTATTGCTATGGTACATTCTAGATTCTCAACAAATACCATGCCAAGCTGGAATCGAGCTCATCCAAACCGTTTTATTGTTCATAACGGTGAGATTAATACCATTAAAGGTAATGCAGATAAGATGTTAGCAAGAGAAGAAACCATGCATACGGGAAAATTCTCAGAAGAAGATATGACTACCGTTCTTCCTGTCATTTCTCAGAGTGGTTCTGATTCAGCAATGCTTGATAATACTTTGGAATTTTTAGTAATGAGTGGATTGGATTTACCACTGGCTATGACCATTATGATTCCAGAACCATGGGCACATAATGAGACTTTAACTCGTGAAGAAAGAGATTTTTATCAGTATTACGCTACTATGATGGAGCCATGGGATGGCCCTGCTTCCATTCTGTTTTCTGATGGTGATGTGATGGGAGCAATCCTGGATCGAAACGGTCTTCGTCCATCCAGATATTATATTATGGATGACAATCGTTTAATCCTTTCATCTGAAGTAGGTGTATTGGATTTGGATGAAGCTCATATTGTAAAGAAAGAACGACTTCATCCTGGAAAAATCTTATTAGTGGATACAAAGGAAAAGAGAATCTTTTTAGATGAGGAAATTAAGGAAAAGTATGCAAAGAGTAAACCTTATGGTGAATGGTTGGATGCTAATCTTTTAAATCTTTCTGATATTAAGATTCCAAATAAAAAGGTTCCTTCCCTTACTACTGAAGAACGTAAGCGCCTGCAAAAGGCTTTTGGCTATACCTGGGAGAATTACCATGACGGTATTTTAGCTATGGCCTTAAACGGTACAGAAGGAATTGGTTCTATGGGTGTAGATACACCAATCGCACCTTTATCCGGTGAATATCAGCCATTGTTTTATTATTTTAAGCAGCTGTTTGCCCAGGTTACTAATCCTCCAATTGATGCCCAGCGTGAGGAAATTGTAACCTCTCGAACAGTATACATGGGTAAAAACGGTAATCTTTTAGAAGAAGATCCGAAAAACTGTAAGGTTTTAAAAGTAAATAATCCCATTCTTACAGATTTAGATTTATTAAAAATCGAAAATATGAAAAAAGAGGGATTTAAGGTAACAAAGTTATCTACCCTTTACTATAAGAAAACTCCAATGAAGCGTGTGTTAGATCACTTATTTGTAGAAGTGGATAAAGCATATCGTGAGGGTACAAATATTTTAATCCTCTCTGATAGAGGAGTAGATGAAAACCATGTTGCAATCCCGTCTTTACTTGCAGTGGCAGCAGTACACAACCACTTGGTAGAAACAAGAAAGTGTACCGCAATGTCATTGATTCTAGAGTCAGGAGAACCACGAGAAGTACACCATTTTGCAACGCTTTTAGGCTATGGTGCCTCTGCAGTAAATCCATATCTTGCACATGCAACCGTTGCGCAGCTAGTTGATGAGGAAATGCTTGATAAAGATTATTATGCTGCAGTAGAGGATTATGATAATGCAATTTTATTCGGTATTGTAAAAATTGCGTCTAAGATGGGTATTTCTACGGTTCAGTCTTATCAGGGCTCAAAGATTTTTGAGGCAATTGGTATATCAGAGGATGTAATTGAAAAATACTTCCCGGGAACGGTTTCAAGAATTGGTGGAAT
>JAILMB010000252.1 GCA_024692825.1 Lachnospiraceae bacterium
GAGATGGGGAATATTCAAAATCTAAAAGAAAAGGGAATCGGTTTCCCGATTCCCTAAAATTTAGTTTAGTGCGTATCCAATTAAAAGTTTTAAGGTGTTTTCAGCTCCATCACGATGACTTCGTTCATAGCCATGAGAGGCATAAACGCCAGCGCCAATGAGACCATGTTTTACGTCAAATCCAGCGCGAAGTGTGGCTTCAACATCAGATCCATAATGAGGGTAGACATCTACGGCATAATCGCAACCCATTTCTTTTCCTGCTTCAATCAAGCCTTTTACAACGGAGTATGCATAAGGACCGCCGGAGTCTTTCGCACAAATAGAAACCTGTCGCTCTGTACAAGATAGGCCCTCACCAACACAGCCCATATCTACAGAAATAGCTTCGGTAACACCTTCTGGAACGGAAGCACAACCACCGTGTCCGACTTCTTCAAACACTGTAATGTGAGCGTAAAGTGCTCTCTTGGGAGTGATGTTATTTTCTTTCATATATTTTGCAAATCCAAGTAGGATTCCAACGGAAAGCTTATCATCTAAGAAACGACTTTTAATATATCCGCTTTTTGTGATTCTTGTGTTGGGTTCAAAACAGACAATGTCACCAATGCCAATGCCAAGCTTTTCTACATCTTCTTTGGTTTTTACATCTTCGTCTAAAACTACTTCACAGTTTTCAAAGGTACGTTTGATATCATCGTATTCTCCATTTACATGAATGGATGCGTTTTCTAGTTGGAAGGTTCCTTCGTATGTTCCATTGAATTTTGTAACTACTCGCACATTTTCTGTCTCTGCATTGTTGGCATTCATACCGCCAAGAGGGGTGACTATCAATCGACCAGAAGATTTAATGGAAGAAACCATACCACCAAGGGTATCTGTGTGGGCTTCCAGAAAAAGTCCATTGGTTGTATCCTCTCCACCAAGTTGAACTAATACGCCGCCCTTTCCGGTAATGGATGCTTCATATCCTAATGTTTCAAACTCATGTTTTACCCAGTTTGCAGCTTCGTCAGTATAGCCTGTAGGGGAGTCAATGCTAAGAAGTTTTACTGTTTTATCTAATATATAATCGGTGATTTTGTCATAATGATTTTTGTTTGCCATTTTATTCCCTTCTTTCTCTTTCGAATAGCACAGATAGTATAGCATAAGAAGGGGAAAACGCCCATTTCTATGAGGAAAAAATCTCGGGAGATTAAATTGTAAGTGGTTGGGGCAGTGTGTTACAATAAACGTAAGCATTTGTCGGTATTTAGTGGGAGAGATATGGATAAAAAGGAATTTCAATCGGATCAGATTACAGATGTAGAACATCTACTGATTCTTATTTCATTTACAATTACAGCCATTTGTATGCTGGTGGAGACCGTATTTCATAATTGGGATAAGGTAGCGATACCAGTTGTTATTTGTGTGCTTATCTTTTGCTGGGCCTTAAATCTGGCTCAGAAATTCCAAATGTATAATCGTATTTATATTTACGTGGTTTCCATGCTGGGATGTTACTTCTATTATGGAATTCATCAGAAAAGCTTAGATATTTTAACCTCTGCCATTGTGGTTATTATTATGATTTATTTCATTACCAGAATCAGAAGTATTATCTGGATGGCAATGATTACGTATTATCTCACTACCTTCTTTGACTTTGCGCAGGCAGGAGAAGATTGGAGAAGTATTTATGGTGGGGAAACTGCAAGTATTGTATTGCAATATATTCTGGTGGTTCTTTCTGGTGGAATTGCCTTGTTTTTTATTTCTCAACGACAGAAAGAAAGGGAAGATAATCTTAAAGAAATAGAAAAAGTAGAAGTAAATCAGGATCTCTACATTGAGCAAAGTCGGGTTATGGCAAAAGAATTAGGCCAGATTGTGACAAACTCTTTGGGAGAGCTTTTGGTGTTGCAGAATTCATTAAAAGAAAGCTTAGATGAAAAAACTGTTACAAAAGATATGTATGATCTTTTTTTATGGCAGTGGGATTTAAACCGAAAGTGGGAAGAACTTCAAGACTATACTAATATGATATCTAATAAATTGGAAATCAAAAACGAAGTGTATGAAGTATTGGATATTGTGACACGGTTAAAACAGGAAAGACAAAGACATCTTTCACAACAACTACCGGACCTTTTAATCGATATTGATCCTATGGCACCGAAAGCCTTGGTAGGAGATTCTGATATTATTTTAAAAATACTAAAACATCTCATTGCCAATGGACTTCGCTATACCAAAAGAGGTGGAGTTCAGGTAAAAATTTATACTCATACTTACGACAATGCCTGTAATTTATGTATTGAAGTAAATGACACGGGCATGGGAATAGAACAGTCGGATTTAGAACGAATATTAGAGCAATTAGATGAAAGAAAAACAGCAGATTATCGACCGGGTGGATTAGGACTGGGGCTTTATCTTGTAAGCGGATTTGTGAAAGAAATGGATGGCTTTTTCCAGATTGAAAGTGAACTGGGACGAGGAACTACAGTATATGTCAGTATTCCTCAAAGAATATCAGATGCCGCTCCTTGCTTGTCCTATGATAAAAAATCCGGAATTTGCATTGCCTATGAAGATGTTACTTATGAGTCAGCGGAAAATAATGCATTTTATGAAGAAATGTTTCATAGTGTGACAGACAAGCTACACATACCGGCATATGTAATCCGAGATAGAGATGAGATGCAGGAATTAGTTGCTTCTTACCCAAAGGTATGTTTTTTTGTTGCTTTAGAATACTATGAAAAAAATCCCACTTACTATGAAGAATTAGAAGATGTTTATTTGACCGTTGTTTCAAGAACTAACACGGAATTACCTAAAAACAGCAAAGGGCATTTAGTGTATTTGCCAATGGGAACAGAGGATATATTACATACCATTGAGGTGGCAAAGAGCACGGCTTATAAACGAAGACGCCGAGAAGACGTGGAGGATAGTGGAAATAATCCGATAAAAATCAAGGCATACAATTTAAATCAAAGAGATATAAGTAAACATGGTGGTCGAAGAATCATGATTGTCACCGACAGTATGGCAGATATGGCTCCGGAAACATCGAGATCCTTTGGTATTCCCGTTATTCCATTTCGAATCTATACGGAGAAGGCGTGTTTTTTTGATGGAGTAGAAATTTCTCAAGAATGTGCCTTGAATTATTTGAAGGATCATTCAAGGATGTATTCCATGGCGCCTTCGGAAGAAGAGTTTAGAGATTTCTTTGAACATCAACTTCAGTATGCAGAACATATTATTTATATCAGTACGGCAAAGAAAGTAAGTGTATCCTATGAAAGAGCCTGTAAGGTGGCAGAACAACTGAAAAATGTAACGGTATTTAATTCAGGCCATGTATCTGGTGGAGTAGCACTGATGGCGGTATTGGCGGATAAGCAGGTCCGAGAGGGAAAGAGCCTAGAGGAAGTGATGGTATATTTGGAAGAGCAAAAGAAAAAGTTAAAAACTTCCTTCTTAATTGATAATTTAGATCAACTTGCCCGAGTAGGACGAGTGAATAAATTAGTAGCTCTTTGGGCTCACGCATTTAAGATTCATCCTGTTATGGTAATGAAAAAAGATGCATTCCGTATGGGAGGTTTTTGTATAGGAAATTTATCGGACGCAAAGGAAACTTATATACGAAGAATACTTCGAAAAAAGAATAAGAATTTAGATTATGCGGTCATTGGTTCTGTGGGTATACCAGGACGGGAAAGCACAGGGCTACAGCAGTTTTTATTATCTGAGGGAAATTTTAATTACGTAATTTCCCGAAAGGCTTCGGCAGCCATTTCCATCAATTGTGGTGTGGGAACATTTGGAATAATTTATTTGGAAAAATAGTGGAGAATGCGGATGAGAAGAAATCCTTTTAGAACGATAGCGGCATGCCTGCTTATAGGAGTCATAGGTTTATCAATTATTTGCTATGTCTTTTTCGGGGTAGATCGAGATCAAATGAAAAATAATCGAATGCTGATTGCAGAAATGATGGATAATCGTGTCATGGAATCTTTATCAGAGCCATTGACAGTGTCTAAGATGATTAGTCAGGACGAATATCTGAAAGAGATTCTAAAAAAGGAGTCGGCATATAGTGAAGATGAAATGGTTACCTTGATGAGGAATTATCTTTATGAAATCAAGAAGCATTTTGATTATTCTACAGTATACGTGATATCGGATAGTAGTAAGAAATACTATTCTTACGCGGGATTAAATAAGGTGATAAACCCGGAGAACAACTCGTTTGATACCTGGTATACAGATTTTTTAGATTTAGGAAAACAAAGTAGCGTGGAGTCTTCTACAGACGAAGTGAATCTCAATGAGTTAACCGTCTTTGTGGATGCACGAGTTGAGGATGAAAGTGGAAAATTATTAGGAGTTTCCGGAGTGGGTATAGAGACTGCAAATATTATGCGAATTTTATCTTCCTACGAAGAACAATATGGAGTGAGAATTGATTATGTGACATCAAATGGGCTGGTACAAATGAGCAGTCGAACGGCAGCAGTTCACTCTTCCTACGTTTCTGGAATTAACTATCCAGTTGTTACTGATAATTCTTATCACTATCAGTCCTATGGAGTGGGAGGCTTTGCCATTGTAAAATATATAGAAGATCTGGATTGGTATCTGGTAATTCGAAGCGAGAAGCCATATGAAACGAATAATTATAATTATGTTTATTTCTTTAGTTTAATCCTGATACTTTTTGTAGCCTTAACCATACTTTTTATAGCAGGTAAACAGTTGAAAGTAGAATCTGGGGGAGGTATTACACAACGAAAAAATGTGGATGGACAAACGGGATTACCTAATAGAGATTATTTCGATAAAGTCTATGGAGAACGGGGGATTTTAAATACCACCCGATACAAATGTATTGCAGAATTTGCTATAGATGACTTTGAAAGCATGGAACAGACTGCACTAGAGTCTCGAATTATTATTTCTGTAGTTCGGGCTGCTCGAGAAAGCTTTGGTCAGCACGGTGAGCTAATGCGTTGGAATAAAAACTCCTTTGTGGTTTTATTTGAAATTCCTGTGGATGAAGCGGAAACCGCATGTAAGGAATTTTGTAAATCCATAGAGGACCGGGGAGAAGTGACTGTTTCTATTGGTTTGACAGAAATTGATTTAAAAGAAACGTTAATGAGAAACTACTATCGTGCTGTTCAGAACTTATATTTGGTAAAGGAATTAGGCGGTAACAACGTAAAGAGAGGATAAAAATGAAATCCATACGAACGCGATTAATAGCATCCTTTATGGGGACGATTATATTATTGTTTTTTTCACTATCTGCTATAGGGATTTATTACACCATGGCATCTATTGATGAGAATGCAGCAACATCAATGGTGCTTTTAAGTAATGCCACAACAAAGGAATTGGATTCGTATTTTTCCAACGTGGAACAGGCAGTAAGCGTAGAAGAAGATTATTTACTTTCCACTGTAGATATAGCGGAATACAAATCCAATGAAGAGTATCGAAATGAAGTATATGGAATTCTTCAGGATCGAATGGTAAATGCGGCTCAGATTATAACGAATATTGAATCGGTATACTTTCGCCCGGATCCGGAGGCTTATGGTGGCACTTCAGGATTTTTTATGGCTGCAAAGGATACAGGTGGATTTCAAAGTGTTACGCCTACAAATATTTTAAAATATGATAAAGACGATAGAGAACATGTAGCCTGGTATTATGAACCCATTCAAAATGGACAAGCCATGTGGTTAGAACCCTATTCCAATGAAAATATTAATGTTTACATGATTTCTTATGTTGCCCCGGTATACTTGGGAAGTGACTTTTTGGGTGTTATAGGCATGGATATTAATATGAATCTGGTTCACTTAGTCATTGACAAGATTGACTATCAAAATAGTGAGGGTGCCTTAATTAGTGAAGGGGGAAATCTGTTATATCACGCAGACTATAATGGTGGATTACTAAAAGAAGACTTTACCGGAGAAATCGCAGCTGAAAGCGTTTATTTTGAGGATAGTTATATTGATACCGGGAAAAATTATGAGTACAGTGTTGATTCTAAGTATTATCGAGTGATTGTCAGTCGGTTAGAAAATGATATGCTACTAGCCATTTCTACACCGGAATCAGAAATGTTTAAAATGCAAGGAAGAATGCTGGTACAGTTAGGAATTATTCTTGTATTTGCCCTAGTTTTAGTGATATTTGTCTCAATGAACTTAACAAAGAAAATTGTATCTCCAATTCTTGAATTGACAGTAGCCTCTTCGCGAATCGCAAAGGGAGAACTCGATCAGGAAATTGTGTTCCAATCGAAGGATGAGATAGGTTCCTTGGCTGATAGTATTCGAAAGATCAGCGTGGAATTAAAGGAATATATTGACTATATTCACGATCAGGCATATTTGGATGCCATGACAGGCGTGCGCAATAAGGGGGCTTATCTTGCAGAGGAAAAAAGATTAGAACGTTTGATTCGTGAACGAATGGCCTCTTTTACGATTTATGTATTTGATGTAAATGGGCTAAAACGAATGAACGATACCAAGGGACACGAGTTTGGGGATATGATGATCAAGGATGCAGCACTAAATATCCGAGATGTCTTTGGCAGAGATCAGTTATATCGAATTGGTGGAGATGAATTTGTTGTATTTGGTCCAAGTCAGACGGAAAGTGAGATTCAGAGGAGATTTGCCCGGTTTGATGAACAAATTCGAATCTTCAACGAAGAGAATGTAAAATATGAGGAAGAGTTAGCTGTTTCGAAAGGTGTAGCAGTATACGATGCGGAACTAGACAATGAATTTGCAGATGTATTTGCAAGGGCAGATGAAGATATGTATCGCTGTAAAGCCAAGTATTATGAGAGTCATGGAGACAGAAGACGAAGAAGTTAGAAGTCGAAAAAAATAGAGGTCAAAGAGGACAGAAGAAGTCGTATTAGAAAGATTGGGAGGAGAGAATCTTAAAGATTCTCTTCTCCCCATTTTTTTAGATCTAATAGAATTGGAATTAAAGTTTTTGTTTTATCTGTCAGTGAGTATTCCACTCGAACCGGCATTTCATCATATTGCGTTCGTGTCACTAAACCATCTTGCTCTAATTCCTTTAAGGATTGTGCCAACATGGTATTTGTGATTCCAAACACTTCTCGTCTTAAATCACCATAACGAACCACTTCATTGTTATCGATAACACAAAGTATCATAATTTTCCATTTTCCACCCATGGTATTTAATACTTTTTTTAGACCACAGCCTTCCCCTGCCAGGCTTTCACATAGGGGTTCTTTTTCTTTTTTCATAAATGCTCCCTTCTAATATAACTATTGAAAGATAGTACATGAAGTAAGTTTTTTCTTACCAGGTTAATTATTTTTGCGTACTTGATATATTTTTCTTACCACATATAATAAACGTATCAATTGAGGAAATCAATGAAAAAAGAATAATTTGTATGAAAAGGAAGGTAAGAATTATGGAATATAAATT
>JAILMB010000271.1 GCA_024692825.1 Lachnospiraceae bacterium
CTTCATTTTGCGAAGAATAATATCTACATATGCTGCCGTCTTGCGAATGTGATCTCCAGTAGAAGAATCCCTATTCTCTACTAAATCTGCCAAAACATAAATCAATCCCATCTGAAGTCGATTCATTTGTTCTGACTTAATCTGAAGGTAGGTAAAGTTTACCATACTTTCTTCCACCACCTGCAGGAAGGCAAAATATATATTCTCAATCTCAGTTCCTGTATGAATGTCCAAATCACGAATCTTTTCCATATTCTTTCTTCTGGCATCTTCATCGGAAAAGTCAAACTGATTTGCTCGATACACCAAAGCGTTAATGGGATAAATCAAATGGTATTTCGAAAGCCATAAACACCAGGCAATAATGAGGATTAAAAATCCCACTCCAAGAGAAAGCACACGATAGATAAAGTTCAAATCCTGCTCAAGTACTCTCGATAAGTCTACATCGACACAACCATAGCAAACACATTCTCCTTTGGAGTTGTAAACAGGTGCATAGGTTGTAATCAAATGACCATACTCACAATTATCCTCGAAAGTATCTATCTCTTTTCCTGAAATCAGAATCTCTTTTTGATCTTCTAAAACAGGATCAAGAACAACTACTGATTCCACTTCTTGTGCCGGCGTATCTGGCGTCTCTACGTCAAATACTACATGGCAACCATCCGACTGCACCTGATACACATAGATATACTTGATTTTGTCTGAACTATGATAGATACGTTCGAGTGTACTTTGAACATCCAAATACCCGGATGCTTTTTGGCCTTTTTCTAGGTACTCCTCCACCATATCTCCATCAATCTCTGCTGCAACAAGCTCTGCATAACTACGGGACTGTTTTCCATAATCGTCCTTCATAATTTCCAAAAACAACTTATGGCTTATTCCCATAAAGGAAATTGTAATAGCAATACAAACGATTACTACAACCCCCATAATACGATTACTAATGGATTTTTTTGCAGTAGCCACCCGGGCAATTTTTTTCATTTGTTCATGTGAAATAGGCTTCTGCATCCAACCATAATTATTCGCCCGCTCTTTTATTTTTTCAGGAGTTATCTTTATAAGAAGCATAGCTCCAAAGAGACTGATGGTCTTATCAATGATATGCTTGAAAAACCGATAGGAAAAAGTAGCAATAAAAGCTTCTCCCACTCCCAGTTCTCCTCTGAATTTAAAGAAGTCGTCTTCAATACCTGCTCCCGTATCCATTACAAGGAGTGCTTCAAAGGTGCAACTGAATAAAGCTGCTATAAATATAAATAGAATAATATAGGGAATTTTTTTAAAGAGATGTTTCTTGTAAAAATAGGTCGTACAAGCTGCAATCGATACGTTTACAACCATTACATAAGCAATCATAGGCTCACGAATCATCTCAAAGATGTTGGTCAAAAAGGCCACAAAAATACCTGGGAAATATCCGCATTCCATAGCAACCGCCATAGTGCCTATGGTATCTAATGGAATTCCCCAATCAAAGAAGTCGCTTATATAATTAAAAAAGAAATTTGCAACCGCAATAATAGAAAATGAGATCACAAATTTCACTTCATTACTTATCTTTTTCGTCTTCATAACAGCTCTCCCCAATACGTTCGACAAAAAAAACAATTAAATTCTGTAAATAAATATATTCTTATTATATCCTTTTTTAAATCCAGCAACAATGATTTTCTATCTTGTTTTTCAAATAAGATGTTTTATAATTATCCTCGTATGAAAACAATTATTTTAGCCTCCGGTTCACCACGCCGGAAAGAAATTTTAAAAAATCACAATATTCCTTTTCAGGTAGAAGTATCTGACGTGGATGAAAGTTGTGGAGAAATGTCTCCCAAGGAGCTTGTCAAGGAGCTTTCCCTTCGAAAAGCAAAAGCTGTTTCAAAGCATCATCCTTTCGATATTGTTCTTGGAGCCGATACCGTTGTAGCTTTCCATGATCAGATTTTAGGGAAACCTTGTGACGATGAAAATGCTTATGACATGATTCATATGCTACAGGGGAATCGCCATCAGGTTTACACCGGAGTTACCATTTGTGCTGGTGAAAAGATAACCACCTTTTATGAAATGACAGAGGTAGAAGTCTCTCCTATGACACAAGATGAAATCACTTCCTACATCGCAACTGGAGAAGGTCGAGATAAAGCAGGAAGCTATGCCATCCAAGGTGAATTCGGAGCCTACATCACTGCGTTTCATGGAGACTATGAAAACGTCGTAGGTCTTCCCGGAAAACGTGTATTAGAAGTCCTTCAAAAAGAGTTTCTTTAAAAAATTAAATTTTTTCAATTTTTTGGTTGACAAGCATATATGCTTTTGTTAAAATAATCAAGTCGCGTAAGGGTAGACCTTACAGCATGTGTGAGTAGCTCAGCTGGATAGAGCACTTGGCTACGGACCAAGGTGTCGGGGGTTCGAATCCTCTCTCGCACGCGTCTAAAACAAAAAAGAACCAGGTTATATGACCTGGTTCTTTTTTATTCTTCTAATAGCTCAAGTTCTTTTGCAAAGAGGTCTTGATAATCTGCCTCTTCCTTTGCTACTAACTCACGGTATTTTTGTATTTGTTCTAATGGGATTTCTTCAGATGAAATAAACTT
>JAILMB010000012.1 GCA_024692825.1 Lachnospiraceae bacterium
CGCTTTTTTCATACCAACGAAAGCCATGCCGTAAGCAGATCCACTGTCATCCGTCAAAGGCTCATAGGCTACATAGTATTTTTCATCATTAATAATAACGTCTTTTGCCTGATAACTTTGCTTTTGCTTTAATACAGCATCGATGACTGCGTCACCGGCTTTCGAACCTATTACACCTTCAATGCTGGATCGTTCTCTTGTATCTCCTTGAAAATAGGTGTAGTCATAACCTGTTTTTGCATGCATATCAGTTTCCAGGTTGTCCAGGTTGGTATTTGTGGAGTATTCCAATACCATTGCATAGGATTGACAGGCAGCTAATACGCCTGTTTCTACCTCTTCTTCCATACCTCTGCGTAAGTTAAAAACACCTACTATAGTAGTGGTTACACCTACCAGAAACAGAGATATTGCTACCAGTCCCGTTAAAACAAATTTCAATGAGTTTACATTTGATTTTTTCTCCATACGTATTTCCTCCCCCTTAAAGACATGCGCTATGTTGATGGTTTCACCTAGAACTGTCAGTCTATTTATTATACCATCGCATAGCTGACCGATAAAATAGGAAATATTCATACAAAGGAGAAAATAAGTAACGAAACAAAAAGTTTCGTGAGGAAATACTCATGTAGGAAAAATATCCTCGCGGAGTTATATCCACCCAAAGCTTCTTGCAATAAAAATCCAAAAAGTAAGTGTAAAGGCACTGCATACAGTGGTAATAATAACAGTATTACTTGTTAAAGTGCCCTCATGTCCCATGGATTTTGCCATGACAAAGGAACTTACAGTAGTAGCTGACCCAAGCATCACTAAAATAGCAACTAACTTTTGGTCACGAAAACCAAATTGAACAGCAAGCGGTAAAAAGACGGCACAAAGACCAATGAGTTTGAAAAAGGCAGCAATCAAAGATGGAAATAGTTCCCCTTTAAATTCTGAGAGCTTTACGCTTGCGCCCATGGCTAACAGTCCTAGTGGAGCTGCAGTAGCACCGATATTTGAAATGGTTTTATTAAGTATGGCTGGCATAGGAATTCTTAACAGTGAAAAGGCAAACCCTAAAATTATACCAATGATAATAGGATTTGTAATGATACCCTTTAAGGTGCGTTTTATAGTCTGGGTTTTGTCTTTGTTATTAGAACTATCACTAGTTATAGTAAGAACTACAACCGCCATAATGTTATATAAAGGAACTGCTCCTAAAATCATAAGTGCTGACATGGTGGCATCGCCATAGATATTTTGAATATAGGCAATACCTAATAGGGCAGCACTGCTTCGATAGGAAGCCTGGATAAATTCTCCTCGATTTTTTGGTTTCTTTAGTAGAAAGGATACGAGCGTTACGATTACGATACTTAAAAACGTAACACAGAAACAAAACAGGATAAACCTACCGTCCCATGTGCTGACAAAATCGGTAGTGGCAAGTTGGGAGAAAACCAAAACAGGTAGTGGCAGTCGGAATACAAACTTGTTTAATTTTTCAGAAAATTCATCATCAATCCATCCGATTTGATGGAGGAAAAAGCCTAAGACCATAAGTAAAAATACAGGCATGGTGGCATTTAGGCTAAAAATTAGGTGGTCTAACATAATCTTTTCTCTTTTCTTTTTTTATCATCATAACGAATTCTTTTGTCTTCTTCAAATCTAAATGGGATATTCATTTGCAAGTAAGAGGCAGAGGGATATAATAGAGCTAGTTTGATTTTATAGGAGGCCAGTTATGAAATTTGAAAATTTAAGAACTGAAATGATTACAGCCATGAAGGCTCATGATAAAGAACGTAAGGAAGTTATCTCAGGATTAGTGTCTGCAGCAAAAAAGATTGCTATTGATGAAGGTACAAGAGAAGATATTTCTGATGAACAGGTAGATCGCGCTGTTTCAAAAGAACTTCGTACAGCAAAAGAGCAGTTAGAAAGCTGCCCGGCAGAAAGAGAAGATTTAAAGAAAGAATATGCCTTCCGTGTATCTGTTATAGAAGAGTTTGCTCCTAAGATGATGAGCGAAGAAGAAATTGAAGCAGAGTTAAAGGCGAATTACTTGGACGTTTTAGAGACAAAGAATAAGGGGCAGATTATGAAGACGGTTATGCCTGCATTTAAGGGTAAGGCAGACGGAAAAATGATTCAGCAGGTCGTTGCAAAATTAATCGGATAAAAAGGAAAAAATCGTTGAGTAAAAAAATACGAATTATAAATACCGGTGGAACCCTATCTTCTGTTATGAAGCGAAATGGTCTTCTTCCTGGTCTTTCCATTCATGATATGGAAGAAGAACTTCAGATGATATCTGGAGATACAGATGTTGAGATAGAAGATTTTTGCTCCCTGGACAGTGCAAATATTTTCCCGGAAGATTGGAGTGCTTTAGCAAAGAGGATCAGTGAGATTCGAAATGATTATGACGGAATTGTTGTAATCCATGGAACGGATACCATGGCTTATACAGCCTCCATGCTTTCGTTTATGCTACGAAATATCGGAATCCCTGTTGTAATTACGGGCTCTCAGTTATCCATTACAAATCCGGTGGCAGATGCAATGGAAAATTTGAGATGTGCCATTCATATGGCAGCCAGTAGGAATCCGGGAGTATTTTTGGCATTTAATCGCAAGGTAATGCTAGGATGTAGAGCGTCTAAGGTAAGTTCTTTAAGCTTCGATGCCTTTGAAAGTATCAACTATCCTAACATTGCCACTATTAGTTCCTTGGGAATGAAAATAGATACAAGCCTGATCCCAGATCGAACTGGAATTTTCCAGTTATCAAATGACTATTCCAATAAGGTTTGTATGATTAAAATGTTTCCTGGAATTCATAGAAGTTTTATTGAGTCTATTGCCAACCAAGGCTATAAGGGACTTTATATAGAAGCCTATGGAATTGGTGGAATGCCATTTTTAAAGCATGATTTTATCGGTACATTAGAAAAGATAATTAAAAATGGTATGACGGTAGTTGTGGGTACACAGTGTAGATATGAAGGTACCAAGATGGATGTATATGAGACAGGAAAAAGAGCCATAGAAATCGGTGCACTTGAAGCTAGAGATATGACCAGCGAGGCAGCTCTTACAAAGCTAATGTGGATCCTTGGTATGACACAAAATGTGGAGGAAATTAGAGATTACTATTCCATCAATGTAGCCGGTGAAATGTCAACCTAATATAAAAGCTTAATTTAAATGCGTATGATACAATTTGACGTGTCATACGCATTTTTATATCTGATTATTAAAGAAGAAATATTTTAGGGGAAATGGGGATACTTTTCATAGAGAATGTTAGATGATAAAATTAAATAAAATATTGGATAAAAAGTTTTTTGGTGACTCTGGGTGGAGACGGATATCGATAATGAGTGCGAGAAGAAAAAGAATAATATCAGTGCTTGTAATTTGTGCACTTTTCATTGTAGCGACTTTCTATGTTATAAATGAAACACGAATAAGGATTGCCTGTGTAGGTGATAGTATTACCTTTGGAGCAGGGGTATATGAAACAAGAAAAACAGAATCTTACCCTGCTTATTTACAAGATGAATTAGGATATGAATATCGTGTTCTAAATCTTGGGAAAAGTGGTTCTACAGGACAAAAAAATGGTATCTATGGATATCATTTAACATCTGAATATAAGAAAAGTTTAAATAGAAACAACGATATCTATATCGTGATGTTAGGAAGTAATGATGCAAAGAAAGCGTTTTGGAATAAAGAGGCCTATGTATCAGCTATGGATGAACTAGTTGATTTATATATTGATATTGCTGGCGCAGAAAATGTATATCTGGTAAAGCCACCCAAATGCTATCCGAATCCAAAAGACAATAAAATTTTATACGAAATAAGCGATGATGTGGTTCGTGATGAAATAGGAACAATCATAGAGACCATGGCAGAAGAGAAGGGAACGAAATGTATTGACTTATACGCTCTTACAGATGGTCATGCAGAATATTATGACGACGGGATTCATCCAAATGCCTATGGAAATAAAGTAATTGCCGAGTATATTGGGGGAATCATTCAGGAAAATAATAATAAGTAAACCTAAATGCGCATGATACAGAAAGAAGCTTGTATCCTGCGCATTTTTTTTATTTTACCCTAAAAATAAATGTGGTACAATTATATTGTTCGAAATTAAAACAAAGAAGGTGTTATAAATGGATATTAAGGTTAGATACTGTTCAAAAACAAAAGCTGGAAATACAAAACGAATTGCAGAGGCAATTGCTAATGGTGTGGGTTGTTCAGCAGTTAGTATTTTGGATGAGGATACATTACAGGAAAAAACGGATGTCTTATTTCTAGGTGGTGCGCCATATGCAAATATCATGGCACCTGAACTTCGAGAATATGCACAAAACATTGACCCGACTTTGGTTTCAAAGGTCGTGCTTTTTACGACATCAAACTGGTCTAGAAGAACAATCTATGCACTTAAAAAGATTCTAAAAGAAAAGGGAATTTTTGTTTGTGATGAATTTTTCTATGCTCATATGTTAAGTATTGAGGCGAAGTTAGAAGAAGCAAAAGCCTTTGGACAGAAAATGATTGAGAAAGAGCAGTAAGGGAAGATAGACAAACCTTGAATAAATCAAAAAAATAATGTAGTCTAAAGATAAGACAAAGACGTCTGCTTATTCAAGCAGGCGTCTTTTTGTCGTTTTTAGAGGAGGTGATTTTATGGCTGCATTTGATAGAGTATTATCTGGAATACCTGAGATGGATGAACAGTTTGATAATATTCGTTTGGGGGATAACGTCGTTTGGAGGGTCAATCAGTTAGAAGATTTTAAGCTTTTTGTTCAACCATATGTAAACCAGGCAATTCGGGATAAACGGAATTTAATCTATGTGAGATTTGCTACACACGAGCCTTTATTCCAGGAACAAGAAGGCTTAAAAATAGAAACGGTGGAATTGTCACATAGATTTGAAACCTTTACAGTAGCAATTCATGAAATTATTGAAAGAGAGGGGTATGATGCCTTTTATGTCTTTGACTGTCTATCTGAACTACAGACGGCTTGGGCAACAGATCTTATGATGGGTAATTTTTTTCAGGTGACTTGTCCTTATTTATTTTCATTGGATACGGTGGCTTTCTTCCCTTTGATTCGTGGAAAACATTCTTTCCGTGCAATTGCAAAAATTAGAGATACAACGCAGCTATTTTTGGATGTGTATTCCGACAGTAACCATATTTATGTGCGTCCTGACAAGGTGTGGAATCGTTATTCAGAAACAATGTTTCTGCCTCATATTTATGAGCCTGAAACAAAAAGATTTCAGCCTATGTTAGATGGAGTAATGGCCAGTCATTTTTATCAGCTGTTAGCAAATGAAGCAGGTTTTGCGGATCGGGATAATCTGGATAGTTGGGATCGATTTTTTGATACCACAAAAACACTATACGACAAT
>JAILMB010000052.1 GCA_024692825.1 Lachnospiraceae bacterium
CAAGGCTGCAAAGTCTTTATATATAACGCCCCAGGGACTTGGAAAGATCTTGGATAGATTGGAGCAGGAAGCGAAGGTAAAACTTTTTGAAAGAACCAAGCAGGGACTGATTCCCACAGAAGCGGGAGTGTTTTTTTACGAAAATAGCCAAAAAATACTGGAATGCTCAAGAGAGCTTGAACAAGGATTGGAAGCTTTACGTAACAACAGAGATAGTTTCAGTCTAGGGTATTCCTGTGGACTTGTTAGAATGATTCCTGTCCATGAGTTTGAAAAATTTCAGGAGAATATGGGAAACATTAAGATCCTTTTAGAGGAGGCTTCCAATCAGGATGTAAAAAATCGATTGTTAAAACGGGAATTTGATGCAGCTCTTGTGATTGGACGTGTGGCGGCAGGAGATTTTATAGAAGAAGAAATTGCTAAAAAGTCCATGTGTGCTGTCGTTCCAAAGGGACATAGTTTGTTCGAAAGAGAGTCTATAAAAATTGCGGATTTAAAAGATGAACAGCTGATTTCATTGAATGAAAAGTATCAGTCCTATATTAATCTTGTAACTTCTTGCGATAGAGAAGGGTTTTATCCAAATATTAGAGTAAAGACCATGGAAGCATCTATGATTTATGAATTTGTATTGGATGGACTAGGGATTGGAATTGATGTGGATATTCATCGGGAAAAAACAGTTCCAAAATCTGTGAAGATGATTCCAATTGAGGACGGAATACCATGGAGCGTATATTTTATATATCCAAAAGACAGCAAAAATAGCGATGTGATTCAATTATTTAAAGAGTGGTTTTAATAAAGTAAAATCGAAAGGCAGTAGGTGTAAACAATTCGTTTATACCTGCTGCTTTTTTGTTGATAGAAAGGTTTTTGTTGCAGGTGATAAAATTATTACAGATAGTATGTTATTTTTTTAACAAGTAGGAGGAAAACGAAAATGGAAAGAAAATATCCATATCTTACAAGTCCAATTACGGTAGCAGGGGTTACATTTAGAAACAGAATGTTTTCCGCTCCCATGGGTGGAACAGATATTACAAATGATGGCTGTATTGGACCAAAGTCCAGTGCTTTTTATGAACTTCGCTCAAAGGGTGGTGCTGGTGCTGTTACAGTGTCAGAGTGTATGGTGCATGAATCTGATGGAAGTCATGCATACAGATTAAATCCGGCCATTTTAAATTCATTGGCATGTGCCACTTATACAGCAGATGCCATCAGAAGACATGGTGGAATGCCTTCCTTAGAACTTTCCCATTCAGGAATGTTTGCCGGAACTTATATGACAGATAAGACAAAGCAAAAGAGCTTGAAGCAATGGGGACCAATGGATACAGTCAGACCGGATGGCGTGGAAGTACAGGGAATGACAAAGGAAATGATCGATGAAATCGTAAAATCCTATGGCGATGTTGCTGCAATGGCAAAACGCGCAGGCTTTGAAATGATTATGGTTCACGGAGGACATGGATGGTTAATTAATCAGTTCCTCTCTCCTTTATTTAACCAAAGAGAAGATGAGTATGGTGGAAGTCTTGAAAACAGATGCAGACTTGCCAAAGAGATTCTTACTTCTGTTCGTGAAGCGGTAGGCCCTCGTTTCCCAATCGAATTTCGAATGTCAGGTTCTGAGTTCTGTGAAGGAGGATATGGAATCGAAGAGGGAATCGAAATAGCAAAGCAGCTTGAAGATTATGTTGATATTCTTCATGTTTCTGCAGGTACATATCAGAAGACTTTTGGCATTACACATCCTTCTATGTTTGAAGAACACGGAAGAAACGTTTTCCTTGCAGCAGAGATTAAAAAACATGTAAAGGTGCCGGTAGCAACAATTGGAGGACTTAATGACCCGGAACAGATGGAAGAAATCATTGCCTCTGGAAAGGCAGATATTGTTTATATGGGACGTGCACTTCTTGCTGATCCATATCTGCCACAGAAGATTATGGAAAACCGTGATGATGAAATTATCCGTTGCTTAAGATGCTTTACATGTATGGCAGAACGTGCGGCTACTTCAACAAGAAGATGTACCGTAAATCCTTTGATTGGTCGCGAAATCGAAGGGGATGAATTGGCATTGGCACCAGTCAGGAAAAAGGTCCTCGTTGCAGGTGGTGGCCCTGGCGGACTTTATGCAGCCTATACAGCAGCTCGTCGTGGACATCAGGTGATTCTTTGTGAAAAGGAATCTGAACTTGGCGGCATCTTAAAAAGTGAACAGGCAATTTCATTTAAATATGAGATGTATCAGCTTTCAGGGACTTATGAAAAATTAGCAAGAAAAGCAGGAGTAGAAATCCGATTAAATACTGAGGTGACAAAGGAATATGTGGAAAAAGAAAATGCAGATGCCTTAATAATTGC
>JAILMB010000192.1 GCA_024692825.1 Lachnospiraceae bacterium
TGTATTTTTTTCAAAACTTTATATGATTTCTAAGAAGTTTGCTACGTTCTTTGTAATATCCCCTTTGAAAACTGCAGACCCAGAAACAATAATATTTGCACCTGCTTCAATGATTTCTTCTACGTTATCAAGGGTGATTCCGCCATCCACTTCAATGTCAGTCTTCAAGCCCTTTTGTTCTAGCATACGATACAAATCAGAGACCTTGTCTCTGCAGTAAGGGATGAACTTTTGTCCACCAAAACCCGGATTTACGGTCATAATCAAAACCATATCCACCTTTGGTAATATGTACTCAATTTCAGAAAGTGGAGTGGAAGGATTTAGCGCAACTCCTGCCATTACCTTTTCTGCTTTAATCATATCAATCACTGCATCTAAGTGATTTGTGCTCTCTGCATGAACGGTGATAATATCTGCACCGGCCTCTGCAAATTCATGAATGTATCTTTCCGGTTTTTCAATCATAAGATGAACATCCAAAACACAATCTGTGATTTTACGAATGGATTTAAGTACAGGAATACCAAAAGATATATTTTGTACAAACATTCCATCCATCACATCAAAATGAATGTATTCCGCTCCCGCTTCATCTGCCAAACGAATATCACGTTCTAGATTTGCAAAATCTGCAGATAAAATTGATGGAGATAAACAACTCATATTTCTACTCCTTAATACTTCTTTGCATTTTTAATTTCCTCATAAAAAGCTACATAGTTTTCATAGCGACTTTTATGAATGTTTCCATCTTCTAAATCCCGCTTCACACCACAGGATGGTTCATGAATATGGGCACACCCGGAAAACTTGCATTCCAGTCGGCCGGAACGCATTTCTGGAAACAGTTCATCTAGCTCTTCACACTCAATCTCCGGCAAATACATAGAGCCAAATCCCGGTGTGTCCATAATATAACTGTTTTCGTTAATGGTAATCAATTGACTGTGTCGCGTGGTCTGTTTTCCTGAATCCATTTTTTTCATAATATCATCAGTATCCATTACCACGCCTGACTGCAATTCATTAATAATGGAAGACTTTCCAACTCCCGATGGTCCCGCCACCGTAGAAAGTTTTCCCTCAAGAGCAGCTTTGATTTCCTCTAATCCTTCCTTTTCTTTGGTGGAAGAAAAAATCACCTGATACCCCGCCGGCTCATATATCTTTCGATAGGTTTCAATCTCTTCTTTGGAAACCAGATCTGTTTTATTAAAGCAAATTACAACAGGTAAATCTCTGTATTCCATATTTACTAAAAACCGGTCCAGCAATCCGAGGTTTGGCTTTGGTTTTTTTAAGGCAAATATGACAACTGCCTGATCCACATTTGCTACCGGCGGCCTGGACAGTTCAGAGCTTCTAGGATGAATGCCTTCTACATTTCCCGTTTTTTCCTCTTCAGAAATCACGCGAATATCCGCAATATCTCCTACCAAAGGTTTGATTCCCTCGTTGCGGAATCCTCCCTTTGCCTTACACTCATAAATTCCGGATTTCGCTACATAAACGTAGTAAAATCCGGAAATTCCTTTCACAATTCTTCCTGTTTTAATTTCTTCCATACACTTCCTATTGTTCTGAGAATTTTACAGTAGAACTACTGCTTGGCTCAGAATTCAATGTATAAGTTCCTGTGGTTTCATCAAGAGTGTATTCGTAGTAAGTAAGTGTTCCTGTCTCTGTGGTAATACCACTTGCAGAGTAGGAATTTCCACTGACTACATCACCTCTATAAACAACGTTTCCGTTGGAATCTGCCAGTTCAGCATAACCGGTAAAAGTAGACTGCCAGGTGTAGCTGTAGTAAACATCTTCTGCGCCCTTTGAAACTACAATATCAATGGTGCTTCCAACATCAGCGTAACTCTTATCTCCCTTGCTCTGAGAAATAACAGTTCCTTCTTCTACTGTATCGCTGTATTCAGAAGTAACATTTCCAAGCTTTAATCCAACTGCAGCAAGAGCTTCTTTTGCTTCTGCCTGTGTAAGATCAACCAGATTTGGAACCTTTACAACTTCTGTTCCCTGACTGATTACGATGGTAACGGTATCGCCCTTCTTTCCGGAAGCATCTCCTTCCGGAGTCTGAGAAATAACATTTCCCTCTGCTACGTCTGTGCTGTATTCATAATCTTTTGATACTACAAATCCCGCATCTGTAAGTGTGGTTTCTGCAGCTTTTTCTGTCATACCTGCAACGGAAGGTACAGAAACATCTCCAGCACCAGAACTAATGGTAACTTTAATGGTTGTATTTACATCAACCATATCACCTGAATCCACGCTCTGAGTCATAATCTGACCTTCTTCATAGGTGTCAGAAGAAGCAGTTCCTGCATTTTTATAGCCAAGACCAAGTTCCTTTAAGGCAGCCTTTGCCTCTGTCTCTGTCATGCCAAGAAGGTTAACCATCTCAACCTGTTCAGAACTGGTCTCTGTATCATCTGTAGTAGTCTTACTACTTCCAAACTTGAACCATCCAAGGAAGGTTCCAATGAAATAAATTACCAAAACAACGATTAAGACAGCCACCACAATACCCATAATACGGAATGCTTTTTCCATCTTAGGATTTACCGGTTCATCGTCATCATCGTCGTCATCATCATATTCGTCATCATAGGTCTTTGCAGCTTTGGCTGGCTTTGCAGGCTTTTCAGGTTCTTTGGAAATCAATCCGGCTTCTTCCTGAATACGCTTTACTTCTTCGTCAGTAATGACACGTGTCTTATCTGCTTCATCAGCATCTACGATATTTACAAAATCCTCGTCCGGATTTACCAAAGCCTTTTTCAAATCTGTCAAAAGTTCTTCCATGGTAGCGTATCTGCGATCCTGACTCTTCATGGTAGATTTTAAGATGATTTTTTCCAGACTGATTGGAATGTTTGGTGCGTATACACTTGGCTTTGTCATTTCTGACTGCAAATGCTGAAGTGCAATGGCAACTGTTGTATCTCCATCATAAGGTACTCTGCCTGTAATCATTTCATACATGACAATACCTAAGGAGTAAATATCACTTTGGAATCCTACATATCCGTTACGCGCCTGTTCCGGTGAAGAATAGTGGACAGATCCCATAATATCTGCATTTATAGTATTAGAAGACGCAGCTCTTGCAATACCAAAGTCTGTAACCTTTACTTTTCCTTCTTTGGAAATAATAATGTTCTGAGGCTTAATGTCTCTGTGAACAATATTTTTCTTATGAGCTGCCTCAATTCCGCGTCCAACCTGAATGGCAATGGAGATTACTTCGTTGTAAGCAAGCTGTCCCTTCTTGGAAATATAGGTCTTTAAGGTAATGCCCTCTACATATTCCATAACGATGTAATACATTCCGTTTTCAGAACCTACATCGTAAATATTTACAATATTTGCATGCTCTAATCCTGCTGCCGCTTGAGCTTCCTGACGAAACTTTGCAACAAAAGAAGCATCTTCGTTAAATTCCTGTTTTAAGACTTTTAAGGCAACTTCTCGTCCGAGAGAATGATCTAGCGCTTTATACACATCCGACATTCCGCCAGTACCGATTTTTTCAATTACCTCGTACCTGTCTGCTATATATGTACCGTTTTCAAACATTTCTATACCTCATCTGTAAAGGAGTCAATTACAACAACTGTAATATTGTCCTTGCCTCCGTTTTCGTTTGCCTTTTCTACCAACTGCTCTGCTTTTTGCTTTACCTTTTGATCTGAGAGTAAAATCTCTTCGATCTCTTCGTCGCTAAGCATATTGGTGAGTCCATCTGTGCACATCAAAATCTGATGTACATCTTCAATAGGGACATCGAAAAAGTCAATCTTCACGTTTTTTTCAGCTCCTACTGCACGGGTAATCTTATGCTTATCCACATGCTTTCTGGCAGCTTCTCGAGTCAGACCACCATTTCGAACCAGCTCTTCCACAACAGAGTGATCCCTTGTAACCTGGCGAAGTCCTTCGTCCTCCACTACATAGAGTCTAGAGTCTCCTACGTTTGCAATATAAAGATGCTCATCAAAAACTGTAGCTGCCACAAAAGTGGTACCCATTCCTGCTTTTGACGCATCTGCTTGCGCTTCATTATAAATTTTCTTGTTTGCGAATTTAATTGCCGAATCTATGGCTGGGATTGGTTCTAATATATTCTTAGATCGGATTTCTTCCAGCACTGTTCTAACTGCAGTTTCAGAAGCATATTCACCGGCCTGATGGCCTCCCATTCCGTCTGCAACAATAAACAGATTTGACAGTGCTCCTGTATCGGCATCAGAGGCAAATACGTAATCCTGATTGTTTAGACGTATTCGACCTGTATTCGTAATGGCATAAAAAATCATGTCATCCTGCCTTTCTACGAGTGGGATTCTTCCATGTGACGGCGTCGTAACTGTCCGCAGGCTCCGTCAATATCCCTACCCATTTCCCTTCTAATGGTAACATTTATTCCGTATTTTTCAAGTTTATTTTTGAAAGCGAAAACCGCTTCCTTACTGGATGATTTATAGTCTCTTTCCTTAATTGGATTGACCGGAATGAGATTAATATGGCAATTTTTGTGAGAGAAAAACTCTCCTAACTCCTTTGCATCTTCATCTCTGTCATTTTGTCCTGCAATCAGACTATACTCATATGACATTCTTCGTCCTGTCTCCTTGAAATAAAAATCACAGGCATCTAACACTTCATGAATGTCGTACTTATTTGCAATCGGCATAAGGGCCAATCTCTTCTCTTGAGAAGATGCATGCAAAGATAGTGCCAGCGTAATTTGCAAATGTTCCTTTGCCAAATCGTAAATTCGAGGCACAATTCCACAGGTGGACACCGTAATGTTTCTCTGGGATAGATTCAAGCCCTTCTCATCGGTTAATAGGGCAATGAATTTTAACAGGTTGTCAAAATTATCTAATGGCTCTCCTGTTCCCATAACCACCACGTGGCTTACCCGCTCTCCGCTGTGCTTTTGAATGGAGTAAATCTGATCTAGAATCTCCGAAGGGGTCAAATTTCTTAGCCATCCATCCAGGGTAGAGGCACAGAATCTACAACCCATTTTACATCCCACCTGCGAAGAAACACAGACAGAGATTCCATGCTCGTAGCGCATCATGACACTTTCCACAAAATTCCCATCAGAAAGTTCAAAGAGATATTTTCTCGTACCATCCTCTTTTGAAATCTGACAATCCCTTTGTTTCAAGCTGACATACTCTGCCGATTCCCCGAGTTTTTCCTTTAAACTCTTTGGGATATTTTTCATCTCATCATAATCTCTGGCAAGATGCACATGCATCCATTCATAGAGCTGTTTTGCACGAAACTTCTTTTCACCAAGTTCTTCTATAAAGTTTTCAAGTTCTTTGAAATTCAAAGATTTAATATCTACTTTTTCGCTCATATCTTTACTTTCTACTTTTCAAAGAGGGCGATATAAAATCCGTCCCACTCATCTTTCTTTGGAAAAATCTGTTCTTCTGACACCAATGAAAATTCAGGGAATTCCTCTAAAAACCATTTGGTGTTTTCATCGTTTTCCGTCTTGTTAATGGTGCAGGTAGAAAAGATCAATCTACCATGTTCTTTGACATAGTCTTTAGCATTTTTCAAAATGTTTTTTTGAAGTTTTGCCAAATCATCTAAATCCTCAGGCTGCACGCGATACTTAATCTCCGGCTTCTTTCCAATAACTCCCAGTCCAGAGCAAGGCAAATCGCAAACCACAACATCATATTGATTTCTTGCGGCTTCGTCAAACTTGGTGGCATCAAATACCTTTGCCGAAATATTACCAAGGCCGGTCCGGCGAATATTTTCTTCAATGCGCTTTACCTTGTCCGCCGTAAGATCTCTTGCTTCCACCGTTCCACTTTTTACATTTCTTTCTTCTACCGTTTCACTTTTTAGATTTCTTTCTTCTACCGTTTCGCCATTTTCTAGCATGGAAAGCATCTCTGCAATATGTAAACTTTTTCCACCGGGAGCAGCGCAAACATCTAAAACCTTTTCACCGCCCTTAAGATTTGCTTTGGTTGCCACCTGCATAGAAGATAGATCTTGCACGTAAAA
>JAILMB010000202.1 GCA_024692825.1 Lachnospiraceae bacterium
TAATTTCAAAAAAGAATAACCTTCCTTTACCGCAAGGACCTGATAATGAGTAATAGCCTCTTTTCCATCTTCCCTGACACACCTTAAAATCGCAGAGTCTTCTACCCTTCCAATGGGAGCCTTTACTTCATGCCAGTTTTCATCTACATCCATTTCTCCACAAACCAAAGCACGATATTCCCGTTTCATTTCCTTATGCTTTACTTCTTCAGAAAGAATCGCTCCTGCCAACATATTTTTTGCAATCACTGTTAACCCGGAAGTCTCTTTATCCAAACGATTCACACATCGAAAAATAATATTCTCTCCTTTTTTCTCTAGATAAGACAAAATGGCATTGGCAAGAGAATCTTCATAATGTCTTACAGATGGATGGATGGACATACCCGCCGGCTTATTTACCACCAAGATATCCTCATCTTCATAAACTACATCTATTGGTACATCTAATGGTTTTAGATTCATCGATGATTTTTGATTTTCTTTTATCGTAATTTCTAAATAATCACCTATATGCATTGCCTCGTGCAAAAAGGTTCCCTTACCATTTAGTTGAACTTGAGACGGATTTTGTTTTAACTGTGTCCGCAAGGATTTTGGATATTTTTTCTCTTTAAAAAAGGACCAAAGATCTTTATATTCTTTTTTTATTTCATACTCTATGACTCGGTCCATTTTCTACTCCAAACTTCTTTCATGAAAAAGATGAACTATCCGAAATGGATAGTTCATCATATCTTTTATAACATTTTTCTCTTTCTTAAAATTACCATAGCTACAATACAGGTAATCAATGTGCCCAAGCACAAAAGTCCAAATCCATAAGGGAAGTGAGAAAGTGGCATCCATCTTTCATCCACGTTCATTCCCCAAAGTCCTGAGATAATACTTGGAATACTCATAACAATGGTAATAGCCGCCAGGTACTTCATGGCATTATTTAATCGGTTATTAATTACTGTGGAAAGTAACTCTCTTGTACCTTTTATAATGTCACGATAAATCTGAGTCATTTCTATCGCCTGTCGGTTCTCAATAATGACATCTTCTAAAAGTTCCTGATCTTCTTCGTATTGGCGAAGTCTTCCATATCTGGTAAGTCGATCCAACACCACTCCGTTTGCACGAAGGGAAGTGGCAAAGTAAACCAGGTTAGACTCTAATTCATGAAGATCAATCAAATCTACATCTTCTGTATCCTGATCGATACGTTCTTCAATTTCTGTACGTTTCCGATCAATGGAACGAAGCAGGCTTTGGTATACCATACTTGCATTAAACAAAATCTGATAGGTAAATCGCATTTGCTTTTTGGTAGAAAACTCTCTTACTCTTTGTTCCACAAAGCTTCGGAGTACTGCCGTTTCTTCCGAACAAACAGTAATAAGCACATCTTCCTTTACTAAAATGCCCAAAGGAATAGTAGTATAGGTATGTCTGTTGTTACGAATCTCTGCTGTTGGAATATCCACAATGATAAGTGTGTAATCATCCTCCAAACTCATACGAGAACTTTCTTCATCATCCAAAGGTGCACGAAGATCAGCAATATCAATGTTATGCGCCTCTGCAATATTTGAGCACTCTTCTAAGGTTGGATCTGTAAGTTTTACCCAGCAGCCCTCTTCAAAGGTTTCAATCTCACGGATAACTCTATCATCCGTCTTATACATATTTAACATAGTTTTCCTCTTCTTTCTTTCAGAAGAAGTGAACTATGATTTCATCGCACAAAAATAGCGCCGTTATCCCCGGCGCCAAAAATCACTTAACGGAATAACAGTTCACTTCCACTGATGGTATTTACTTTTGACCCTCGTATATGCCCGTCACTATCCATGAACTATTTCACCGCCTTTCATATATTTTCACGTGTTTTCCACGTTTTCATCCAATAATAATTTAAAGGGATTTTTCCCTTGTGTCAAGATATCTTTCGAGAATTATCCCCTCATTTACAAAAGGATTATATAAACTGATACAATTCTTCTACCGAATCAATAATGGCAATATGATCCTGCTTTTCCAATACCTCTCGATCTCGAAATCCCCAGGTTACCAGTACACAGTCTAACTCTGCAGTTTTTGCTGTTTGACCATCCACATCAGAATCACCCACGTACAAAGTGGTTGCTGGATTTGCTTCCAGTCTCTTCATAGCTTCCAGTGGGGCATCCTTTGCAGGTTTTACCTGTCGTCCTTCCCCATCTCCAACTGCAGCCTGAGTCAGTCCCTTAAAGTAATACTCTGCCAACTCTGTCACTGCAATCTGTTGCTTATTTGAAACGATACCTACTTTTACGCCACGAGTTTTACATTCTTCTAAAAACTCTGTAATGCCATCATAGGGTTTTGTTTTTATTCTTGAATGAGGTGGATAATAATCCTGATACTCCTGAAACTGTTTTTCAAAGGTGGGATTTTCTTCCCCTCCCGGAATGGCGCGAATCATAAGTTTCTTCATGCCATTTCCTACAAATCTGCGAATGGTATCTAAGTCATGCTCCGGTTCATTATTTGTTCTTAATACATAGTTTACAGCATCTTTTAAATCCTCTAAGGTATCAAGAACCGTTCCATCCATATCAAAAAGTATTGTCTCGTATTTCATGTTATCCTCGAATCTTTCGAATCATCTTTTTAAAATCTTCCCTGCTATAAATCTTTGGACAAGGATACAAAGGATTTGCTTCCTTAGCTGCCCAGGACGCCATAGTAGGAATATCTTTTTCATTTATCTGCGAAAAGTGTGTTGGAATCTCCATATGTTCATTCATGGATTTTATTCTTTCAATAAAAGCCTTTGCTTTTTCCTTTTCACTTCCATCTGTTTTTATTCCTGACACCTCAGAAAGTCTTGCAAGGGCAGGATAAATCTTCTCACCATAGTCCTCTAAAACATAAGGTAAGATAACTGCATTTGCCATTCCATGTGGCACGTGATACAAGCCCCCAATGGTGTGGGCGATGGCATGGACATTTCCGACGCAGGCGATGGTAAAGGCTTCTCCTGCCTTAAAGGAAGCGATAAGCATTTCTTCCCTTGCTTCCATATCACTGCCATCTTCATAGGCCCTTGGCAGGAATTCCACAATAGCAGAAACTGCATCTTCGCAGAGTTCCTTTGTTTCTTCTGTGTGATACTTTTCATTTAAGTATGCTTCCACTGCATGAGTCATGGCATCCATACCGGTTTGTGCTGTAAGAGCAGGAGGTAACGATACCGTAAGACTGGGATCTAGCACAGCGTATTTTGGGCAAAGTACACCATCGTTTATAGCGTACTTTCTTCCTGTTTTATCATCTGTCACCACCGCTGCTACCGTCGTCTCAGATCCTGTTCCGGAAGTGGTAGGAACCGCAATAAATAAAGGAATCGGTTTCCCTACTTTCATCAGACCGCCTAGTTCACTAATTGCCTTGTCTGGTCTTGTTACTCCGGCAGCTGCAGCCTTTGCAGCATCCATATTGGAGCCACCACCAATGGCAATAAAACTGTCACAGCCTTCCTTTTGATAAAGTTCTACCATTTCACTTACCTGGGATACTTTCGGGTCCGGTTCTACCTTGTCAAAAATCGTATACTCCCCATCAAGATTGTGAATCATAGCTGAAAAGAATTCGCTTTTTGCAATTCTTGGACCTGTCACAATCAATGGATGGCTCACTCCATTTTGTTCTAGAATCTCCGGAATCGAAAGAAAGGCATCCACCCCTTCAATTCTCTCTGGAAATTCAATTTTCATATTTTTCACTACCGGGGCAATGACTGCCTGGGCGATTCGGTTTCCAATTACTCCAAATAAATTCATAAATGTCCTTTGCTTGATGTTTTATCAGATACTTTCCCTGCCAGCTAGTCCTTCTTTTTTGGACGCTTTTGGAAGGAAATTTTGCCAAAAGCATTTTGCACTTTTACAATCTCATATGCATCTTCAGGAGAATTCTTTTCTTTTTCATATTCATCAATTACTTTTTGAATATCCTCATCTTTGGCCGGGAATAACAACTCTTTTTTTATCTCTGCCACCGAATATCCCAAGTCATGTAAATGACGAATCGCACCACCATTAGCAGAATCTTTCATAAATCTTGAAAGTGCATTTCGAAAAAATTCTTCCGACATTTCTGCCTCCTTTGATACATACTAACACCATTATTCTATCACAATACTAAAATCAACCCAAACAGCTTTCTAACACCTCTAAGTCCTCTTTGGTTGTAGACCAGCTGGTTACAAAACGAAGTACAGTATGCTCCTTATCCGGTTTGCTCCAAACCGTATAAGCCACCTTCCCTTCAAAGGCATCTAATAAGGTATTCTCTACTGTAACAAACTGCTGATTTGTTGGTGAATCTATAAAAAATTCCATTCCGTGCTGTTTGAAAATTTCTTTTAGTTGATCTGCCATCTCCATAGCATGGGTGCTGATTTTAAAATACAAATCATCCGTAAATAAGGTATCAAACTGAATACCAAGAAGTCTTCCCTTTGCAAGAAGCGCGCCATGCTGTTTGATATAGGCAGTAAAATGTTTTGGCTTATTGTTCTTTGTAAAGACAACTGCTTCTCCGCAAATTGCACCTACCTTTGTTCCGCCAATATAAAATACATCACAAAACTCTGCAATATCTTTTAAGGTCACATCTGTTTGTTTACTTACAAGACCATATCCTAATCTTGCTCCATCCATAAACAGTCGTAAATCATATTTTTTACAAACTTCTGAAATATCTTCTAACTCTTTTTTAGAATACAGCGTTCCATATTCCGTTGGATGAGAAATATACACCATTCCAGGGATTACCATGTGTTCATAGGTTTCATCCTCATAAAATGTTTCCAGATAATTGGCCAAATCCAAAGCAGCAATTTTCCCATTTTGTTCTGGAAGGGCAATGACCTTGTGGCCAGTATACTCTACTGCTCCTGATTCATGAACATTGATATGTCCTGTCTCAGCCGCAATGACACCTTCAAACTCCTGTAACATAGAAGAAATAATTAGGGCGTTGGTCTGGGTTCCTCCTACTAAAAACTCCACGTCTAGTTCTTCTTTTCCGATTGTTTTTCTTATTTTTTGCTTTGCACTATCGCAGTATAAATCTGTTCCATACCCACTTAATGGTTCTAAGTTTGTTTCTCCAAGTTTCTTTAAAATTTCAGGATGAGCTCCTGTCGTATAATCACTAGCAAATGATACCATCTTCTTCCTCACATTCTTATCTGTTTCACAATTAAAGATATCATAGCACGAAATTATATTTTGTAAACAAAAAGGACTGCCCCAAAAGGCAATCCTATTAAAATATGTATGTGTGTATAAGTTAAGCATCAATCACATCATTTTTATGACGTTCACGAAGCTCATCTGCCAAATCAATGGTTTCCTTCTTTCCAAGAGTGTATCCAAAGTGCATCAAAAGTGCCATTAAAAGATACATTATAAATGGAACTAAAGTAGCCAGGGTATAAATTCCGTTATTAACAGATTCACTCTGTACAATTACTTCTGTGGTATCCGTTGCTGATACATAACCAATCCATGCCAAAAGAGCGTTAAATCCAACTCCTGCCACTGTCTGTCCCATCTTTCTAAAGAAAGAGAAAATCGCATATGAAGTTCCTTCTTCTCTCTTAGCCGTTAATTTTTCCTGATAATCAATGGCATCAGAAACAATTGCCCAAACTTCCATGGTAAAGAAGGTAAGTCCGATTCCTGTTACAAACAATCCAGCAAGGAAAAGATTTGGATTTGGAATTTTTACCAAAAACATTACAAGATAGGTTCCTGCTGCAAGATAGGCACCAAAGGCACAGAGTTCTTTTTTACCAAACTTTAATACCAGTTTATTTAAGAACGGAATAAATAGAGCCATTGGTAAATAAGTACAAATTGCAACCAAAGACTGCTTTCCTGGTGTACCATAGTAGTTCTTAAATAAGTATCCATTTGCTGTATTTGTAAACATGTTTCCTGCAATCAGT
>JAILMB010000237.1 GCA_024692825.1 Lachnospiraceae bacterium
TTTAAGTTCTGCACAATCACCATTAGCTTTGGATTATCTGCAGCCCGATAGATTACATTGTGGAACTGTTCATCGGCTTCTACAATTTCTCGAACATTTCCTCGATCAGCTGCATTTTTAAAGGCAACCATAGAACTTCGAAGTTCTGATAAATACTCAGAAGTCATGTTTTTACAAGCATTTAACGCTGCAAGTTCATCTAATGCATCCCGGATTTCAAGAACATCCTGTAAATCCTTTTCTGTCATCTTTGCTACCTGAGCACCTTTTCTGGGAATGGTCACTGCCAATCCCTCTTGTTCTAACATTCGAATTGCCTCTCGAATAGGGGTTCGAGAAACGCCAAGTTTATTTGCCAGATGGATTTCCATCAATCTCTCTCCCGGCTCCAATTCACCTTTTAAAATGGAATCTCTTAATGTGTTAAATACTACGTCTCTAAGAGGCAAGTACGCATCAGTATCCAATTTCAAATCTTCTTTCATGTTTTACAATTCTCCTTTTTCGTTTCTCTCCACAAAAACGAATCATATCAATACATTATTAAAAAAGACAAACTCTATTCCACTTCCCCGATATTAACGAATAGAGGTCTTATATAATCTCTCTGTGATGTTTTTCTCTTTGATATGCTGATAGCAGTTTTCAAAGGCATCTTTATCATCAAAAATTCCGAACACAGTCGGGCCAGAGCCCGTCATCATTGCTCCGACAGCTCCATCTGAAATCATCTGATTTTTCAAATCTTCTATTTCTGGGACCATAGGCATTGTCACATCTGCAAGAACGTTTCCCATGGTGCTACAAATTTCACGAATATCTTTCTTTTCAATCGCTTCAATCAATCCATCTATATCTGGATGTTCATAGGACTCCAAAGCATCTAGGGCACCATACACCTTTCCAGTAGAAACATTTACCGGAGGCTTGGCGATTAAAAGCAAAGTCTTTTCCATCGGTGCCACCTTTGTCAGCACCTCACCAATCCCTTCAGAAAGTGCAGTTCCACCCATAATGCAATAAGGAATATCTGCTCCAAGCAATAGACCTCTTTTCATTAGTTCCTCTTCAGATAACCCTAAATCAAAGAGTTCATTTACACCTTTTAATACAGCTGCTGCATCAGTACTTCCACCGGCCATACCTGCGGCTACTGGAATATTCTTTTCCAGATGAATCTTCAACCCCTCTGAAAATCCAAATTCTTTTTTTAACAACTCTGCTGCCTGTATGCAAAGATTATCTTGATCAACCGGCAAATTAACATCATCTGTAGTCATAGAAATCACTCCATCGGATGTCTTTTCCATGGTAACTACGTCATGAAGTTCTACCGTCTGCATAATCATTTTTACAATATGATAACCGTCATCTCTTCTGCCAATGACATCTAAGCCCAGATTAATCTTACCGTAAGCTTTCTTTATTAACTGATTCATGATTAGCTCCTTTTGTATACAAAGTGCATTTTAGCATTTTCCCGTACAATTTTCAACAGCAAGTTAGGAATGCCAAACTTTCAGTCTGAAGGACGGAAAATGGTTTGAAGAAAATGCAAAAACATGGTTAAATATATATATATTAAAGAAAATCGAATTCATGCCGATATGTATTACAGAAAGGGTATACTATCGGTACGGATACAGATAGCCTTTTTACATACCTCGTATGTCTTGAAACCAAGGAGGGTTACCTATGAATATTAATTTTATCAACAATGTGGCTACTGTCTATAGCACAACTTCTGCTATTAGCAGTCCTGCAAAGAAAACTGAAAACAGTGATGAAACCACTGATAAGACGAAGTTTTCCAAAGAAGCTGCCACCTACGAAAAATCCGAAGAAGCCGCTTCAAAAGAAACTTCTTCTACAGATCGTAGCGCTATTGTTGCTCAGTTAAATGCCGACCTTGAGTCTCAGACAGAAAGACTTTTTAATATCGTACGCCAGTCCATTACCGGACAGGGAAACGCCTTAGCCAAGGCAGACGATATGTGGAAGTTTTTAGCCAGTGGCAACTTTGAAGTAGACGCTGATGTAAAAGCTCAGGCTCAGGCCGATATTGCAGAAGACGGTTATTGGGGTGTAAATCAAACCTCAGATCGTATCCTTGACTTTGCCAAAGCGCTTAGCGGAGGAGACACCTCAAAGGCAGAGACCTTAATCGAAGCTTTCAAACAGGGCTTCGATGAAGCTACCAAAGCTTGGGGTGATACACTTCCTGACATTTCTCAAAGAACCTATGATGCAGTATTAGAGAAATTCGAGGCATGGAAAAACGGGGATGAAGCAGAATAATCCCCTGTAAAAAGACCGTCCACCGGACTGCTATTTGCTCTCCGGTCGGACGGTCTATTTTTATATTCTTTTTTCACAAACAGTAACCAAATCTCCCCTTTGTACTAAGGTCGATCCCTTTGGTATAACTGAAGAACCTCTCCTTAGAATAGAGACCACAACTGTATCTTTTGGAATAACAACATCTTTAATGTGTTTTCCTCTCCATGGATGATCATCGGTAATAGAAAACTCTTTCAAATGAATATCCATATCATTCTGATACTCAAGGGCCCCAAGAACCACTTCATCTGCCTCTTTTAATACCGTGGTTCCTGTAGGAATAATAATGTCTCCATCACGGATCACAGTAACCACCACCAATTCCGGCGGAAGGGTAATCTCACTTAACGAGCGATTCACCCAGGTATGCTTTTCCTCAATAGAAATCATAATAAACTTCAAATCATTTCCATCGGATATCTGATCTAGCGGTTTCATCCTTGTGTACTGTTCCACAAAACCGGCACTTATAATACCAGTAGGGATTGCAACTAAGCCTACTCCCAGAAAAGACAATACAATGGCTAAGGATTTTCCTATGGTAGTAATCGGATAAATATCTCCGTACCCCACCGTAAGTAAGGCTGAAACGGACCACCATACTCCTGAAAATGCATTTTCAAACACATCGGGCTGAGCCTCATGTTCCACTGAATACATCAGCAAAGATGCTGCCAACATCATAATGCCCACAATACAAACAGAAGAAATAATCTGCTCCTTCTTTTGCTTTAACACATCCATAATGACATTAAAGGCATCGTACTGTGCGTTGATTTTAAACAATCGGAAAATACGAAATACTCGTAAAATACGAAACGCCACCATTCCACTAGGTAGAATCAACAAAAAATATGGCAGAATCGACAGTAAATCCACCATTCCGAAAAATGAGAATATATACTTGATGCGGGACTTCACTTCTCCTTCATCGGGGTATAGGTAGTCTGCCGTCCACACCCGAAGAATATACTCTATGGAGAATATCACCACTGTCACTAGCTCTACCTTTGACATCAAATCTACCATCTTTTCAGGCAAGTCAAAGGTGCCTATGTATAAAATCGCCAGATTTAGTGTAATGGCTATAACAATTACATAGTCACAAAGAGCACTTAGGATATCCTCTTTTGAACCGATTTGGATAATATCAAATATCCTTTTTTTCATCTTCTCTCTTTGCCTCTGCAATTGCTTCATTTAAGGACAACATCTTCGCATCCAACATGGATACGATACCGGAACATTCTCTCAAATCTTTACTGATATAATCCGGAGCATTTCCTTCAAATTTATAATAAATCTTATGTTCAAGAGATGCCCAAAAGTCCATTGCAATAGTTCGAATCTGAATCTCTACCTTGGTATCAACCACTTTGTCAGATAAGAAAATAGGAACCGTCACAAGCATGTGATAACTCTTATATCCACTTTCCTTGGGACTGCGAATATAATCCTTAATAGATATCACTGTAATATCGTTTTGGCGTCCAATCATATCCGCCATTCGATAAATATCAGACGTAAAAGAACAAACAATACGAAGACCTGCAATATCGTTACAGTAAGTAACCATATTTTCAATACTGTCCTCATATCCATAGCGTTTTAATTTTTTAATAATACTTTCCGGGGTTTTTACCCTGCTTTTTACATATTCAATAGGGTTATACTGATGAGTATTTTTAAACTCTTCATTCAAAATGGAAATCTTTGTTTCCAACTCTTTTAAAGCCGCACCGTATAAAAGCATAACAGAATTCCAGGTATCTACCCCTTCTCCGTTACACAGTTTTACGTATTCTACTTGATCCATATCAATCCTCCTCTAATACATGAATCTCCAAATAATCAAACTCAATCTCGTCCATAAAACTATCCTGGTAAAATCTAGCTTTTGAACTTCTCTTAAAGTCACGAATTGTAGATTCTAACCAGATTGGCTTTGACAGATCTAAAACATTACATGCCTCCTCTAATGCATGAAATATTTTATGAGTTCTTGTCTCCTCTGAGGCATCGGTAACTTCGTGATCTCTTAAAAGACGATTATCCTTCCATTCTTTAAACCAAATTCGCATGTTTCATCCTTAAGCATGTTTTCATTATATTTGTACAAATCAGCTTCGTCTTTGACGTGCTGCTTCATACATCAGGATTCCAGATGCCATAGCTGCGTTTAGAGACTCTAATTTTCCTCCCATAGGAATAATCAGCTTTTCGTCTGCGATCTCTGCCATTTCATCTGAAAGACCATTTCCTTCATTTCCAATCAAAAATCCAGATGGCTTTTTATAATCAAAAGAATCATAGGTAGCTTTTCCTTCTAAATGTGCAGCATAGAAGAAAACCCCTTCCTCTTTTAATTCCAAAATCACAGAATGCAAATCCTCTGCAATTACAAAGGGCATTCGATACAAACTCCCCATGGTAGAACGAACTACCTTTGGA
>JAILMB010000303.1 GCA_024692825.1 Lachnospiraceae bacterium
TCCAAAATACGATTCACATTGGTATAGGTCATTCGTCTTGTAGAATGAATCACAGACTCACAAATCTTATAGTCAAACACCTTTCCCTTTGGATCAATTTTCATAATACAACTTAAGGTTAATCGATCCTCATCTTCATTCAAGGAACAAATTCCATTGGATAAAGAAGTTGGAAGCATAGGGATTACACGATCTACTAAATATACAGAAGTGCCTCGATGTCTTGCCTCTGCATCAAGGTCTGACTTATCTGTAACATAGTGGGATACATCTGCAATATGAACACCCAAAATATAGTTTTCTCCCTCTCGTGTTAATGATACTGCATCATCTAAATCCTTTGAATCGTCACCATCGATAGTTACCATAACCTCATCTCGAAGATCCAAACGTCCCTTTAAATCCTTTTTTGAAACAGGTTCATTTTTTGCTTCTGCTTCTGCCATTACATTTTCCGGAAAAGCAGTTGGTATTCCAAAGGCACGAACAATAGACGTAACATCTACGCCGGGATCTGATGGAAATCCCAAGATCTCTACAATTATCCCCTCTGGTTTATGTCGCAAATCTCCATATCCGGTTAAATAACAAACTACTTTTTGATTATGAAGAGCATGCAAATCTTTTCCTTGAGGAATAAAGATATCTCTTGTAATTTTCTTATCGTCTGGAATGATAAATCCAAAATTTCCGGATTTTTGATAAGTACCTACCACAGTGGTAATCTCATGAGATAAAATCTCTACTACCATTGCTTCCGTACGCTTTCCTTCCCGGCCTTCTAAGACTTGAATCTTTACCTGATCCTGATGGAATGCCGGTCCCACATAATCCTCGGGAATAAAAAAGTCTTCTTCCATTCCTTCTACTTCTACAAAACCAAATCCTCTTTGATTCGAAATAAAAGTTCCTTCATACTGTTTTACGTTTTCTTGTTTTGCCATAATCACCTTTCAAACAAAATTATTTAGAAAAAAAATAGAGCCACCAAATAGGTGGCTCCATACTACTTGCTATTAAAATACACTTAAGTTTAATACTGCTGCTAAAACAAAGAAGACAACAACTAAACAAGCTGTGATCTTAACAAGCATTCCCTCACGAGAACGACCCTTATTCTTTGACCAATAGCTCTCAATGCTCTGTCCACCAATAGAACCCAAGCCCTGCTGTTTACCTTCCTGTAATAGAATAATAACTACAAGTGCCACACATACAACTATAAAAAGAATTGTAAGAACAATCTTCAAAACGTCCATTATATTAATCCTCCTAATCAAATCGCGTCAAACTATTTCTGCAAAAACCTCTTATCTACACGCGACTTTAAAACTATAGCATAATTAATGCGGAATATCAAGTTCAAACTAAAAAGACTTTCCTGCGCCGATTATCGACGCAAGAAAGTCAAATAAAAGAATCTTAAATAAAACAATCTTATTTATGAATTATTTATTCTGGAAATATTCGTGAATTCCCTTTGCAGCTGCTTTACCAGCTCCCATAGCTAGGATAACGGTAGCTGCACCTGTAACAGCATCACCACCAGCAAATACTGCCATCTTAGAGGTGGCACCGGTTAACTCTTCTGCTGTGATACATCCACGACGGTTTACGTCCAAACCTTCTGTAGTAGAAGAAATCAATGGGTTTGGAGATGTACCAAGTGACATGATTACGGTATCGCATTCAATATCGTATTCACTGCCCTCAACCTCTACAGGACGACGACGTCCAGATTCATCAGGCTCACCTAGTTCCATCTTAATGATCTTAATTCCACAAACCTGGTTCTTATCATCTGTAAGAATTTCAACAGGATTCTGAAGTAAATCAAAGATGATTCCTTCTTCTTTTGCATGATGTACTTCTTCAGCTCGAGCTGGAAGTTCTGCTTCTGAACGACGATAAACAACGTGTACTTCTGCTCCAAGACGAAGTGCGGTACGAGCAGCATCCATAGCTACGTTACCACCACCAACAACTACTACTTTTTTACCTCTTGAAATCGGAGTATCCTCATCCTTGAAGGCTTTCATCAGGTTGTTACGTGTTAAATATTCATTTGCAGAGAACACTCCAAGTGCCTGTTCTCCAGGAATTCCCATAAATCTAGGAAGACCAGCACCAGATCCGATAAATACAGCTTCAAATCCTTCATCTTCCATCAATTCATCGATAGTTACAGACTTACCAATGATAACATTAGTCTCAAGTTTTACACCCAGGTTCTTTACGTTTTCTACTTCTGCAGCAACAACTTCATCCTTTGGTAGACGGAATTCTGGAATACCATAAACCAAAACTCCACCAGCTTTGTGTAGTGCTTCAAAAATAGTAACATCATATCCAAGACGAGCCAAATCACCTGCACATGTTAAACCAGCAGGGCCTGAACCAATAACTGCAACCTTATGTCCGTTCTTTGGTGCATCTGAATGAGGACGAACCCCGTTTTTTCTAGCCCAGTCAGCTACAAAACGCTCTAACTTACCAATGGCAACAGCGTCACCTTTGATACCACGTACACACTGACCTTCACACTGACTTTCCTGAGGACAAACACGTCCACAAACTGCAGGAAGTGCAGATGACTCTGAAATAATTTCATAGGCCTTTTCAAAATTACGATTCTTAACTTCCTGAATAAATGCAGGAATATTAATAGAAACAGGACATCCACCAACACAGCGAGGATTCTTACAATTTAAGCATCTTTCAGCTTCCTTTACTGCTTCTTCTTCGGTATATCCTAAACATACTTCATCAAAATTCTTAGCGCGAACAAGAGGTTCCTGCTCAGCGATGGGTACTCTTACAAATCCGTCCATTAGTGATCTCCTCCACAATGTCCGCAACCACCATGATGGGTGTCGCCTTCTTCATATTCTAATTTCTTTCTGCCTTCTTC
>JAILMB010000009.1 GCA_024692825.1 Lachnospiraceae bacterium
TCGTTTTTATCTAATTTGTTTCCTGAAAGTTCAGCAAATTCATCGAAAATATTTACCCAGGCGTTTAAGTCTGAAGTACAGTTGTTACAATGAACCATTGCAACAGCCTCTCCGGAAGGGGTAGTTACCATGTCGATTTCAGAGTGTGCTTTTTTCAAAGAATGCTCTAATACCACCATGGCAAATACACTTGTTCCAGCGGAAACGTTACCTGTACGAACTTTTACGGAGTTTGTTGCCACCATTCCGGTTCCGGCATCACCCTCCGGCGGGCAGAGAGAGATTCCCGCACGGAGGTCGCCACTAGGATCCAAACGGAGGGCACCTTCTGAAGTAAGTACGCCTGCGGGGGTTCCGGCAGGAAGTACCTTTGGTAAAATATCCTTCAGAGTCCATGAAAATCCGTATGAGGAGATGTGATTGTCAAATTTCTTTAAAAGCGCTGCATCATAATCAAGTGTTTTAGAATCAATTGGGAACATTCCTGCAGCATCACCAATACCGGTAACCTTTTCGCCGGTTAATATCCAGTGTACATAGGCATCTAGGGTAGCCAGGTAAGCAATGCTTGAAACATGTTCTTCTTTGTTTAAAATTGCCTGATATAGATGAGCAATGCTCCAACGTTGAGGAATAGCAAAGTTAAATAACTTTGTTAATTCTTCTGAAGCGGCTCCTGTGATGGTATTTCTCCAGGTACGGAAAGGTACCAGGAGATTATCATCTTTATCAAAAGCCAGGTATCCATGCATCATTGCGGAAATGCCGATACCACCAATATTAGATAGGGTCTCATCATATTTTTCAGAGACATCCTTTTTTAACTCTTTGTATGCATGTTGGATTCCCTGCCATACATCATCTAAGGTGTAGGTCCAAACGCCATCTTCAAGACGGTTTTCCCAATCGTGGTTTCCCTGAGCGATGGGAGAGAAGTCTTTTCCGATTAAAACGGCTTTAATACGTGTAGAACCGAACTCGATTCCAAGATAAGTATTTGCTTCCTGAATCCAAGATTTAATAGTAGCTTTATCTGCGCTCATAGTGTCCTCCTATTTACGAAAAGCGATTTCATTCCAACGTAATTCGTTTCTTAATCCACGAATAGTTGTATCTGCATCGATGTAAACCACTTCAATTCCCATAGCAGCAGCCCAATCAGCCATCTGCTCTGTAGAAAGATCGTAAGTGAAGGCTGTATGGTGAGCTCCTCCAGCGTAAATCCAGCTTTCAGCACCGGTCTGAAGGTTTGGCTTAGGAGTCCAGAATGCAGTAGCAACTGGAAGCTTAGGCATAGGCTTATCAGTCTTTTTAACATCTACTTCATTGATGATGAGACGGAATCTATCACCTAAGTCGATGAGTGATGTTGCAATAGCAGGTCCTTCCTTAGCAGTAAATACTAAACGGGCAGGATCTTCTCTGTCGCCCATAGATAAAGGACAAACCTTGATTCCAATAGGGCCATCAGAAATGGTAGGACAAACTTCCAACATATGAGCCTGTAAGATTCCTTCTTTTCCAGGAACTAAATTGTAGGTGTAATCCTCCATGAAAGAAGTTCCCTTTGCATCCTTCTTTCCTGCAGTCATAACCTTCATTAAACGAACCATAGCAGCGGTCTTCCAGTCACCTTCAGCACCGAATCCGTAACCTTTTTCCATAAGACGCTGAATAGCAAGGCCAGGAAGCTGCTTTAAAGCACCAAGATCACCAAAGTGAGTAACGATTGCCTGATAATTCTTTTCTGTTAAGAACTTTTCAAATCCAAGTTCAATCTGAGCCTGTACAGCTACATGTTCGCGGAACTCTTTTTCGTTACGTCCTTCTAATAAGATGTCATATTTATCGTAGTATTCCTGAGTAAGAGCATCTACATCACCCTTAGAAACATCTTCTACATATTTAACGATTTCATTTACAGGATAAGCATCGATTTCCCAGCCGAATTTGATCTGAGCTTCTACCTTATCACCTTCAGTAACAGCAACGTTTCTCATGTTGTCAGCTACACGGCAAACACGGATGTGTGAAGATTCCATAATACCAATAGCGGTACGCATCCAGGAAGCGATACGATCCTGAACCTTAGCATCAGCCCAGTGTCCCATAATAACTTTTCTTTCGATTCCCATACGAGTAACAATGTGTCCGTATTCACGATCACCGTGAGCAGACTGATTTTCGTTCATGAAATCCATATCGATGGTATCGTAAGGAATCTCTTCATTGAACTGTGTATGTAAGTGCAAAAGTGGTTTACGATATTCAGATAAACCTAAAATCCATGACTTAGCAGGAGAGAAGGTATGCATCCATGTGATTACACCAGCACACTCTGGGTCATTGTTAGCGTCAGCGAAAGTCTGACGGATGGTAGCATTATCAATTAAGGTTGGTTTCCAAACGATTTCGAAAGGTAAACGACCAGAAGCGTTTAATTCAGCCACCATTTGCTTTGCGTGAGCTGCAACGTTTGCAAGGCACTCATCACCGTATAAGTCCTGAGATCCGGTTGCAAACCAAAATTTGTAATTCTTGTTCTCCATTTGTATTTCCCCCTTTTCGGAAATTAATTTTTATTTGTTAAGTAAAGTATAATTCCTGATTATTTAAAAAACTATTTCCTAAGACAATTAAAAAAATTAAAAAAGTTTTCTTTTTCGACTTTAAAATTAGAACCACATTGGTTATGATTACCCTATGGAAAAGTATTTGGAAAATCAATTTGACAACATCATAGAGCAGTCGAATCTGGTGTCGGATGAATTTGACACATTTGGACTCATAAGTATGGAATATTCCAAGCATGTGGAGGAAAAAAAGACCTATCCCCTAGATGGAAATCAGCCTGTATTTGCAGTTTGTTGGAAGCTGGATAGTAATCGGAATGTTTATAGTACATTGCGTCCTTTGGCGATGCCCTATTACGTATCTAAGAGATTTCCCTTAGATAGTAAAACTCAGTTACATACCCATGATTACATAGAGCTTGGATATGTGATTTCAGGAACATTTCGTCAGTCCATATTAGGAAAGGAAGTTGTCTTTGATGAAGGGGATTTATGTTTAATTGATAAAAACTGTGTCCATCAGGATTATTTGGATGAATGCGATGCCAGAGTTGTATTTTTGGGGATTTCCAAAGAAGTATTTGAGGAAATTATGAGTCGAAAATACGCAAACGACCGTATTATACAGTTTTTACAATCTGCGTTATTACAGCAAAAAAGCCTGTTACAGTATCTTCATTTTAAGCCTTATGATGGAGTGGATGAGAAGATGCGTGAGAATATGTCTTCTTTGTTAAAGGAACTGGAAAGTTTTGACGGAGCATCGGATTTAATTTGTCGAGGCCTTTTGATACGTATTTTCCAGCTGTTAGGAACAGGCTACGAGTTCTCTTTATCAAGAGAGTTGAAAAAGGCAAAAAACTGGCTCTTTTACGAGGAGATTACAGATTATATAAAGGTAAATTATAAGAGTGTTTCTTTAGACGAGCTTTGTGAAAAGTTCCATTTTCAGCAGGATTATTTTGCAAGACTTCTAAAAAAGCAAACAGG